>NZ_JUEE01000146.1:0-50449 GCF_000802135.1 Desulfosporosinus sp. BICA1-9 | reverse complement strand
AGAACAACTCGCAATGGCATGGAAATCAACCCTGTTCTGAGAGAGTTCTACAAGTCAAAATGTGTCAGCAAGAAGAAAAAGGTGGCTCTCGTGGCCGTCATGCACAAACTTCTTCACTACATATTTGCTGTTCTTCGTGACCAAAAGCCCTTTGTGATTAAACGACCTGAAGATCATCAAACTTGGAGGACAACAAAGCCTCAACCAGCAGCTGCTTAAAGGAATAGTTTGGATACGACAGAGCCATTCGGATCGTGTCAAAGGTGATGCGAGGGATACCGGAGGGCGTTAGACCGAGGATATGCTCGCCATCATCCTATTGACACGTGCACTACACCCAAACGCTTGAAGACTGCAAAGTCTCTTTTACTCCAGAGAGTTACCCCAAATTGAAAGAGAGTTTGCTTGGCTAGCGCCGAGCGTCCCGTTTCTCTAGGTGGGCTTCCCAAAAATTAACGTTTAGGTCATTGTTCGGATTTTTCAATGGCTTAGTTTGTTATGCCGTATTTTACAAACCGAAAATTAAAAGAAATAATCAGACAAACTCTTGACTTTTATTAGCTGGTCTATTTCTGCCTGATCTAGTCACGGTCCTTTGATCTATAGAGATTTTCAATGAAACCGATTGGCTACTTCCATAAGGATATCCGAAATATGTTAAGGGAAAAGGTGCAAATTGTGAAAGTTTAATGAGATCGAAGTCGAGATTCTGTGAAATGAAAAGGTGGACTATGTTTAATTTTTAGGGAATTGCCCTAGTAGAGGAAAATGATGAATTTGAATGAGTTATGATCAGTGAATAAACAGTTCGGGAGGTTATGTATGATGCGCCTGGTGATTTTTGATTTTGATGGCACAATCCATCTTGAAGAAACCCCTCGCATCTTCTTGCGGGTCCTAAGCCAAGACAAAGGGATGCGTAAAAAGATCCGTAAGTTCTATATTTCGATGTCTTGGGTATACATATTGTATCGTTTGGGACTTTGCCGTCAATTAGCGATTAGGCGAGTTTTACAGGGTATCGTGAAGATGATGTCTGGGATGAATCAGACGGAAATAGAAGGTTTTTTTGGGCAATGTTTAGAATTGGCAAGAGGTAGTTTTAGTCCCGTGTCTCTTAGCCGGGTCAAGGTTCACCTTGAGTCAGATGATCAAATTTTGCTTCTCTCCGGTGCCTTTTCACAGTTTGTTGGCTCAGTCGCCAGAGATCTGGGTATGAAGTTTTGGCTTGGGACCGAAATTGAGTTGTCGGCTGGTGTTTGTACAGGACGAATAACCTCTATTATGAATGGACCCTCAAAGGTACTGGCGCTGAGAACATTTCTGCAGGAACAAAGGAAGGCAGGCGCAGTTTTTGATATGAGCGAGGCCTATGCCTATGCTGATTCAATCCAGGATCTACCCCTGCTATCCCTCGTTGGACATCCGGTGGCCGTTAATCCGGACCAAGAGCTTCTCAAAGAGGCTAAACTAAGAGGGTGGGAAATAATCAGGGACAGCTCATATCAAGAATAGGCTGTTCAACGACCTGGGAGGTTGGAGATGACGTTGAGCAACGGATTAGAAGGATGACAAGACTGGTTTGATTTAAGAAGATAAAGGCTGGAAGTGAGTACTGTACTTTAGTACAAAAAAGGACGGCATAGCGTCCTTTTTTGTTTTTTATTTCATGCTTAAATTCACATGGAAAATTATTAACAATTTTATAACTTTAAACTTCAAAAAAGACCGTTAGATATTTTTAAATGGAGTTGAAAATATATTAAATGTATTATATAGTGTTCCTGTACAGGAACACTATATAATAGCGGCAATGAAAATGAGTTTAAAGTGTATTGTAAAGTAGATGTGTTTTAACGAAGCTCAAACTTTCCTTTTGGGGGTCATAAAATTAACCTTACATAGGTTAGAAAAAATTAGGAGTATAAACGTTATGGAAATTATAGAGTTACTGATGAATTTCAATCTCACAAAACAGGATGCAACAATTTATCTTACCCTATTATCAGAAGGTGATCTTACAGGTTATGAAGTGGCAAAATTCACGGGCATTTCACGTTCAAATACTTACATCGCCCTTGCGGGTTTAGTTGAGAAGGGGGCTGCACATGTGATTGAGGGTAATGCAGCACGCTATACTCCCGTGCCAGTTGATGAGTTTTGTGATAATAAAATCAGAAATTTGCAGGAGATAAGATTAAGCCTCATAAGAAATATGCCCAAACAACGAGAAGAAAACGAAGGGTACATTACTATAAAAGGGAACCGGAATATTATCAATAAAATAACCAAAATGCTCATTGAAGCTGAGAAGAGGGTTTATATTTCACTATCAGGTCAAACCTTAGATATAATTAAGCCACAGTTAAATCAAGCAGTGTCCAGAGGTCTTAAAGTTGTAATCCTTACGAATCCGCCTTTTGAACTTAACGGTGCTACAATTTATCACGTGGAAAAAACCCAGCATCAGATAAGACTTATTGTCGACTCTGCAAATGTACTTACAGGGGATATTATTGATGATGATAGTGCAACTTGTCTTTATTCAAAAAAGCAAAACCTGATTGATTTGTTTAAGGAGTCGTTAACCAATGAAATAAGACTAATAGAGCTAATGAAATGAGATTAATCAATGCTGTATTTATTTTTGTGCACAATGTAGTAAAAACGGAGGTAACACAATGAAAAAAACATTTGTGAATTTAGAGCAATTAAAGGAAATAGTAGAAAAATACCCAACACCTTTCCATCTGTATGATGAAAAAGGTATACGAGAAAATGCTCGCAGATTAAAGCAGGCATTTTCATGGAACAAGGGCTTTAAGGAGTATTTTGCAGTTAAAGCTACGCCAAATTTAACAATCTTAAAAATCCTCAAAGAGGAGGGCTGTTATGTAGACTGTTCAACATTAACTGAACTTCTGATGGCTGATACCGTGGGATTTAATGGAGATGAAATAATGTTTTCGGCAAACGTAACGCCTAAAGAAGATTTTGTGCTGGCACGCAAACTCAACGCCATAATTAACTTAGACGATCTTACAGATATTGATTTTTTAGAGAATGTCGCAGACATTCCGGATACAATTAGTTGCCGATATAATCCAGGCGGTACATTTGCTTACAATAACGTGATCATGGATACCCCTGGTGAAGCAAAATATGGTTTTACCTTCGAGCAATTAATCGAAGGTTTTAGAAAACTTCAAAACAAAGGGGTAAAGCATTTCGGGTTGCACGCCTTTTTAGCAAGCAACACCGTCGACAATAACTACTATCCTGTACTTGCTAAAATGTTGTTTGAAACAGCGGTCGTTTTAAACCGAGAAACGGGAGTACACATTGCTTTTATTAATCTTTCGGGAGGCATTGGTATCCCATATCACCCAGAGCAGCAGCGGGCTGATATTTTTTTGATCGGTGAGGGTGTTCGCAAGGCATATGAGGAGGTTCTTGTTCCAGCGGGAATGGGCGATGTTGCGATATACACTGAGCTTGGAAGGTTTATGTTGGGGCCTTATGGCTGTCTTGTTACAACTGTAATCCACGAAAAGCACATCTACAAGGAATATGTTGGAGTCGACGCCTGTGCGGCAAACCTTATGCGTCCTGCAATGTACGGTGCCTATCATCATGTTACTGTTATGGGTAAAGAAAATGAGCCGTGCAGCTACAAATATGATATTACCGGCGGTTTGTGTGAGAATAACGATAAATTTGCTATTGACCGAATGCTGCCTAAAATTGAGCTTGGCGACTTAATTGTAATTCATGACACTGGAGCACATGGCTTTGCGATGGGTTATAACTACAATGGTAAACTGCGGTCTGCTGAAGTTTTGTCAAAAGAGGACGGTTCAACAGAATTGATACGACGCGCGGAAACACCGGCTGATTATTTTGCAACGTTTAACTTTTAGGCTTATCACCTAGAGATATAACTCTGTCGCCACTCAACAGCATACTTTCCAACAATGAGCAAGAATTCACGAAGTGCAGGAGAAATCCACTTTTTTCTGTGATAGGCGATTTGGGTAGCGAGTCGCTGCTGTCGATCATCCCAGGCCAGTAGCATCAGTTTACCCTCCCGCACCTCATTTTGCACTGTGATAAGTGGAAGAAAAGAAAGGCCAAGTCCAGACATAACGCAGTTCTTAATTGCCTCAATGCTCCAGAACTCAAGGTCAGGATTAGGAAATATTCCGTGGCTGTTAAGATGCTGTTCAAAGAGTGTACGGTAGGTGCACCCCGGCTCGGTGTGAAGTATCGTTTCGTCTTTTAAGTGGGTAGGTTCAACATATTCATAGGGAACAAGCGGATGGCCAGGTGGTGAAACGAGCGCCATTTTTTCATGTACGAGAGTTTCAATGTACAGATCCCGGTCTTCTGTCTCGGGTTGAAGCAGGAAAGCAAGATCCAGCTCTCCCGAACGGATCAGGTCATGCAATTCCCAGCATACGCCGGGCTTCAATATGATTTTAACGTCTGGATAACGGTTTTTGTATTCTCGAATTATCTCTGGCAAGCGAAAGGCTGCTAGGGATTCGGGAGCCCCTATCGTCAGCGTACCAGAAATAGCAGTATCCGACCGCATTGCGTCTAATGCCAAGTTATGCATTTTAGTAATTTCCTGGGCGTACGGCAGAAGTCGCTGACCTGCATCGGTAAGGATATTCTTTTTGCCTAACCTGTCAAAAAGAGGAGTTTCAAGTTCTGCTTCAAGCGCCTGGATTTGCGCCGTTACGCTTGATTGGGCGTATCCCAGCAAATTGGCGGCGCGGGTAAAACCACCAACCTTGACCACGGCTATAAACGTAAATAATTGACGCAATTCCAATCCCAATCTCCCCTTACCATCGGCTATAGCGATGTATATTATCGAAATCTTTCGTTTCTCAGATGGCACCATTATCTGATACTATTAGAGGAAATACAAGGGAGACAGGAGCAAAAGGTATGGAAAATCAAAATCGACTGAAAGGTACTATCGGCCTGCCGCAAGCGATAGCCCTATATATCGGAGCTGTACTCGGCTCGGGTGTACTCATCGTGCCTGGACTGGCTGCCGAGATTGCCGGTCCGGCTTCCCTTCTGGCGTGGGGGCTTATGACGTTATTAGTATTACCTCTGGCACTGACCATGGGGTTGCTATCGGCAAAGTTTCCGAATGCCGGCGGTGTCTCTCATTTTGTCACATTAGCCTTCGGAACAAAGGCTGGAACGCTTGTTGGCTGGTTTTTTCTCATGTCTGTACCGATTGGCGCACCTGTGGCTGCACTAACAGGAGCTGGCTATATGACAGTTGCCATGGGCTGGGGTGACAGTGCGAGGGTGGCTCTAGCGGCAGGAATGCTTGCAGTCGGTCTATTAACCAACCTTTTCGGTATGAAAGTGGTAGGGCAAGTTCAAATTTCCGTTGTGCTGGCAATTGTTGCCGTGCTGGTGCTAGCAATCATAGGTTCCGTACCTCATATTGAGTCCTCAAATTTTACGCCTTTTATGCCGAATGGCTGGGTGAGTGTCGGGCAGGCGGCCGCTATTTTATTCTGGTGTTTTATCGGCTGGGAGGCGGTTTCCCATTTATCTGAAGAATTTTTAGATCCGCAGCGAGCAGCGGTAAAAGGGGTAACCATTGCCGCTGTCATTGTTGGGTTACTGTATTTTCTCACAGCATTTGCTACAGTTGGAACACACAGTTACCATACCGCCGGATCGGATGCCTCGCTTGTTTTGATCATAAGTAAACTACTCGGACCTGGAGGGGCTTTGGTTGCCGGATTCTCAGGTATGTTCATCTGTACTGCCACCATTATCGCTTATACGGGTGCAACTTCTCGCTTGGCGTATGCCTTAGCACGAAAAGGAGACGCTCCAGGCTGGATGGGTATTTTGTCTTCACGATATAGTACACCAATAGGGGGGATTGCTTTTCTTGCCTTGTGCTTTATTGCCGTGCTTTTCCTGTACGGCAGCGGGGCGATATCCCTAATAACTCTGCTTCAGATTCCCAACGCAACGTTTATTCTTACCTATCTTGGCGGATGTGCAGCAGGAATCCGGCTGCTAAAAGGCAGTTCCTTAGGAGTAGGCATTAGCTGGCTGTCCTTTCTTTCAACAGCTGTGATTTTTCCGTTTGTCGGTTGGGCGGTTTTGTATCCACTGGTCATTATAGGTTTTTGGATTACCCGACAGGTAAGGGAGAAAAATACTTTGTTGTATAAGTTCCTTAATTGAACAGGATTCAATCTTTATTGCCCTGGCTAACTAATAGTTAGATCGTGTGGAAACATACGATTGATAAGACGGGAATGGTCCTTTATGTACTTAAGAAAGCCGGGGAATTTCTTTTATATAATGGGAGGAATCGGTTGTATTTCACCGAATCTTGATAGGTAGAGACATGTCAGTAAAGGAGAAGGGGGAGAACGTTTGTGGATGATTTACGATATCCAATTGGGACGTTTGATTTTGAAAAAGAGGTTCAGGAAAAACAAATCAATTCTTTGATAGACCAAATAGAAGCGCTACCTGAGTTGTTATTTAGGGCCGTCGAAAAAATAACTGATGAACAGCTTGACTCTCCCTATAGACCAGGCAGTTGGACTATTCGCCAGTTAATACATCACATAGCGGATGCTCATATGAATGCTTATATTAGAGTTAAGCTGGCCATGACAGAGGATAAACCCACCATCAAGCCTTATGATGAAGTGCTGTGGGCTGAATTAAGTGACTCTCAGTTACCTGTTGAACTATCCACAAAACTACTTGAAGGTTTACATAAACGATTGGCTGTTCTATTGAGGTCGTTATCGTCGTCAGGTCTTGAGAGGGAGTTAATTCACCCGGATGTTGGGCTATTAACGATTAAGAAGCTAATTGACCTTTACGCATGGCATGGAAATCATCACTTGGCGCAGATTACTGCGGGTATAAGTAGAATTACGTCAAAATAACTATTTGACACAATTAAGTATAAGGGTCAAAATTAAGAGGGCTAACTAACTAAATCTGACATTGGTATAAGCTTTTGTATTGGTAATTGTGTATCAGTAAGAATGGGTCAGGCTGGAAGCAGATACTTCCAGCCTTGTTTCTATTTTTATAGAAGTATCCGTAAATACTAGGACACTGTAGGAGGACTGGGCTAGAATTCGCCGAATTGTATAGATATAAGTGATAGTATAAATCGGGATTTGAGTAGATTCGGTAGTTGATATAGTAGTAAATATAGTAGTTGATAGAGAGTAGGAGTGTTGAACGATGTTATCAAATAAAAGGTATCTGGGAACCTCTTTAGCAACCCAGATGATCCTTATTCCTTTCTTACTTACCATAGGGATGATCATTGTTTCGTCAATTACAGATGGGCTAAGGTTATATGAGCTTGGCAAGGATGCCAAAAATTTGATCTTGTTATCGATTGCCTTTTTCGGTTCGCTTATTATAGGCATTATTGTTGGTTATAGTTTTGTAAAATTGTCAAAGCATAAGCCCAACTCGGCAAAGGAAAGGTATCTCATTGCTCTTGTGCCTATTCTCTATGCTCTGGTCTTTGCAATTTTGGCATTGTCACTCTCAAACGGGAATTTTAATTCAGGCTGGTGGGGAATGTATGCTCTCAAGAATCCTATGTTTTTGATCTTTGGCATAGGTCTCTCTTTATCAGGATTACATTTCATCATACCTGTGGCAGAGCTTATGGGGTATATGGGGTTTCTTATTGGGATTGTTTTGTGTGAATGGGCTGCGAAAACAGCGGTAGATAGCTCTCTGTCGAGAAACTTTAAAGCTGTCTTGGTCCTGCTTTGTATTTTTGTCCTTGCTTTTTCTGGCGTCGCGACAACAAAGGTTATTGATAATGGTATGACAGAACTGCTTTATGGGAAGTCAACAGTCGGGAGTGATCTAACGGAATTTGATCTGATGGAAAAAGCCCCGTTCAAGGATAACAACGGGCTCGCTAAGCTTGATAAACCTGCCAACTTACAATTTTCAGAGTTTGATTCCATGCCGCGTCTGGACGGTGCGACAGCCGCTTATCCGGTTTACGCGGCGTTTGTGGAAGCTGTCTATACGGGACTTGGTGAATACTATATAGCAAACAAGAACAACAATGATAAAGAAATATATCCTGCCTTTGTGGCAAGTGAGCGGTTTCCACTCGATTTAGTGAAGTGTTCAAAAACCGGCACAGCCTACGAAAGATTAATAGCGGGTCAGACCGATATAATCTTCGTTGCAGAGCCGTCGAAAGCTCATGTTGAAGAGATTAAAGCCAAAGGGGATGAGTTTGTCTTAACTCCCATTGGGAGTGAAGCGTTTGTCTTTTTCACAAACTCTAAAAATCCGGTTGAGAATCTGACCATAAAACAGATCCAGGATATCTACTCGGGTAAAATCACCCGCTGGAAAGAAGTCGGTGGACAATGGAATAAGATACTGCCTTATCAACGGCCTGAAAACTCGGGGAGTCAAACGGTCATGCAAAATAAAGTCATGAAAGGCATTACGATGTTAGAGCAAACCAAGGAAACCTATGCCGGGGGGATGGGTGAAATCATTAGTCAGGTTGCTAGTTATAAAAATGCTAAGAACTCCATAGGGTATTCATTTATGTATTACTCGACCGAGATGATTAAAAATAATCAGATTAAGTATCTGGCGATTGATGGTATTAAACCGACCCCTGAAACGGTGCGCAATAAAACGTATCCCTTCACAGTTCCTGTTTATGCAGTCTCGCTAAAATCGAATAAGAAAGAAAATGTCAGTCGTTTTCTTGACTGGATCTTGTCCGAGGAAGGACAAAGTCTAATCGAGAAAACCGGATACGTTCCGGCAAAATAGAAAGAAGTGGATGTTGTAATCGGTGTTAAGGGACCATAATTGATTTGCTCGATGGCTAAAATGTAGTATATTTAAGACAAGGGTTCGAAAATAACAGTTATATGGAAGGTGTGCTATGAGTAAGTTATTAACCTTAAAGGAGCGCCTGAAAAAGGCATTATTTTTCTCAGTTCTATTATTACTTCTTGCTTGTACCACTGGATTAATTGTCAATCAGAACGTTGAGTCAGTTGGAACAAAATACATCGTTACCTCAAACGAAGTTCCTAACGCTGATGCTATTCTCGTCTTAGGTGCTTATGTATTTCCAAACGGAACGGTGTCGACGATGCTTAACGATCGTTTAACCGCTGGATACGAACTATATGAGCAAGGGAAGGCCCCTAAGCTGATAGTGAGCGGAGATCATGGACGGAAAGATTATGATGAAGTTAATTCTATGAAGAGCTTTTTAAAAGACAAAGGCGTACCCAATCAAGATGTTTTCATGGATCACGCTGGATTTAGCACGTATGAGAGTGTCTATCGAGCAAGGGACATTTTTAAAGTCCAGAAGCTAATCATCGTTACGCAGGAGTATCATCTTAAGAGAGCAGTTTATGTAGCTAGGGCGTTGGGCCTGGAAGCGTACGGAGTTGCTTCTGACCGACGTGATTATGGACAGGCTATGAAGATGTATAAGTTTAGAGAAATTGCAGCAAGGAACAAAGACTTCCTGTGGACAAACGTTATTAAACCAAAGCCAACTTTTTTAGGAGATGCCATACCAGTTTTCGGTGACGGCAAGGCGACAGATGATAAATAAGCGTCGAATTTTCAAGATTTCATTAGTAATTTATGCTTATCAAAAACAGAAAGAGGGAATTTAGCATGAATACTGAACTAAAACGATCGGTGTGTCCTTACGATTGTCCAGATATGTGCGGACTTTTAGTTGAAGTTGTGGACAATCAAGCGGTAAAGGTAATGGGTGATCCAGAACATCCTTTTACTAAGGGAACGTTATGTCCGAAGATGGTGCATTATGAACGAACTGTTCATTCTCCGCAGAGGCTGACCCAACCTCTACTGCGCATTGGGGAAAAAGGTGCGGGCCAATATAGGCCCATTAGTTGGGAGGAAGGGATCCGAGTCATTACCGACCGTTGGAAGGGGATTCTGGCTAAATATGGCGCGGAAGCTATTTTGCCATATTCTTATGCGGGGACTATGGGTACAGTCCAACGCAATTGTGGGGAGGGGTTTTTCCACCGCTTGGGCGCTTCAAGATTGGAACGCACGATTTGTGCCGCCTCTAAGAGTCATGGTTGGGCTTCAGTCATGGGGGATACCCATGCACCCCACCCGGATGAAGTGGAAAAAAGCGATTTTATACTCTTATGGGGTACCAATGCCTTAGCGACGAACATTCATCTCCTGAATAATGTTCGTGAGGCGAAAAAACGGGGCGCCTCTGTTTGGTTGATTGATACCTATGAAAATCCTACAGCGCAGATGGTGGATCAGGTCGTACTAGTACGACCGGGGAGTGATGGCGCTTTGGCTCTCGGCATCATGTATATCTTAGTTCGTGAAGGCTGGATTGACCAACCGTTTCTAGATAGTCAGGTTCAGGGTTTTGAACAACTCAGAAGGGGAGTTTTGCCCGATTACCCACCGGATAAAGTAAGTCAAATCACGGGAATTGAAATTAGTTTGCTCGAAAAAATGGCGCAGCATTACGCCAGAGCCCGCGCACCTTTTATTGCTTTAGGATCGGGGCTTTGCCGCTATGGTAACGGAGCGATGACAGTACGCACTATTACCTGTCTTCCCGCGCTGGTCGGGGCTTGGGGCAAACCTGGAGGCGGGTTGCTCGCCAGTATTTCTACAGGTAAGGCTTTTCATGCGGATCGAGTTACGCGTGAGGATTTATTAGCAGAGCCAACCCGAGTGGTGAATATGAATCAGCTCGGCTTGGCTCTAACGGAATTATCAAAGCAGCCGATCATGAGCCTGTATGTCTATCACTCCAATCCGGCCGTAGTAGCCCCTGACCAAACGATGATTATCCAGGGACTCAGGCGAGAGGACCTTTTTACTGTAGTTCATGAGCGATTTATGACAGATACCGCTCGTTATGCTGATATCATCTTGCCGTCTACAAGCTCCTTAGAGCATGCAGACATGTACCGTTCCTATGGGCATTATGGCATTCAGAGAGCGACGGCGGTTATTCCTCCGATCGGCGAAGCCAAGTCTAACTGGGAGGTTTTTCAGTTACTTGCCCAGGCTATGGGTTTTGCAGAGGAGTTCTTTCAGCAAACAACAGATGACCTGATTAATCAACTTATAGATCCACCGACAGCCTGGCTAGAAGGTGTCGACCTGACAAAACTCCGAGCAGGACTTCCTGTCGAACTCTCCCTACCAGAAGATTACAAAATCAATTTTCTGACTCCATCGGGTAAAATTGAGCTCTACAATCCAAAGGATCCCGAGCCGTTGCCGCGCTATAATGAACCTTACGGGGATGATGCTCCCTTTTATCTGATGAGTGCGCCTAGTTTGTACTCGTTGAATTCTTCGTTTAATGAGCGACCTGATTTACTGCTTAAGAAGGAAGCACCTTGCCTTCAAATGAACCCTGAAGATGCTGAAACCAAGAATTTGCAAGACGGTCAAAGAGTGATCGCCTTTAATGTGCGAGGAGAGGTAGAGTTTATTCTTAAGTTAACGACAACAGTTCCCCCGGGAGTTGTCGTAACGGAAGGTCTGTTTTCGAGTGAAACGATGCTCGGAGAAAGTACCGTAAACGCCCTTACATCTCAACGCTTAACGGATAGAGCTGCGGGCAGCACCCTTTATGATGTCAAGGTGGATGTCCGATTATACTGAGGATCTAACGTTTATGGCGAAAAACCAAGTGTTCCATGATCAAAGGGAAAACATTTGTGTCTTTTTTCTTTTCTGAGGCGCGAGAATAACTTTCTGAACATAAATTAACAAAAGAGATTTGCGCGTGCTTAGAGGAGGATATATATGCAGATTCACGTGGTAAGGTCAGGAGAAACTCTTACGAAAATTGCCCAAGCTTATGGTATCACTTTTCAGGAGATTGCTGAGGCCAATCAAGTTCCAGATCGGAATCGATTAGTCGTGGGTCAAACACTTGTAATACCAATTAACGGGCAGTACCACTGGGTTCAACCTGGAGAAAGTCTTTGGATGATCAGTCGTCGCTATAATATAACTGTCCAAGAACTAGTCCGAATTAACCAGATCCAAAACCCTAATAATGTTCCGGTTGGTCTACGCTTGTATCTACCTCAGAAACCAAGGCCAACCGTAGAAACAAATGCTTACATTGATCCCAGAATGACCAGAGCCCGTTCGGCTGGGGCTGTTGACAAAGTGGGAGAGCACCTTACTTACCTGGCTATTTTTACCTATGCAGTCAATCGGGACGGAAATCTTACTCCGGTTGAAGATCAGCCGTCGTTGAATGCTGCTTTCAAGGACAGAGTTTTACCTCTCTTGGTTTTAACCAACTTTGAGGAAGGACAGTTCAGTACAGAAATCGCTACTGCGATCTTTACAAATGAAGCTTTGCAGGATCGTGTGTTAAACCAAGTTCTTCAGATTATGGCAGAGAAAGGATACCGGGGCCTTGACTTTGACTTCGAGTATTTAGGAGCAGAGAACCGAGAGCGATATGTTCGCTTTTTACAGAAAGCGCGGCAATTATTGAAAGCGCGTGGGTATTATATTTCCGCTGCGTTAGCACCAAAGAATCGGGCAGATCAACGTGGAGTACTATATGAGGGGCATGATTATCAAGCGATTGGGCAAGTTGTCGATTTTATCTTTTTTATGACTTACGAATGGGGCTGGTCCGGAGGGAGTCCAATGGCAGTATCCCCTCTACCCCAGATGAGAGGCGTTATGGAGTACGCGATAACTGTCGTACCGAAAGCAAAGATTATGATGGGGATGCCCCTATATGGCTATGACTGGACCCTTCCTTATGTAGTCGGCGGCAAATTTGCTAGGTCGATTAGTCCTCAAACAGCTTTGGAGCTCGCTATCCGCTACGGTGTAAGCATTAACTATGACAAAGTCTCTCAAGCCCCGTGGTTTAGATATACGGATGAAGAGGGAAAGCGACATGAAGTTTGGTTTGAGGATGCGCGAAGTATGCAAGCTAAATTTGATTTGGTCAAGGAGCTCGGGATTCGGGGTTTCTACTATTGGGTATTGGGAAATGATTTTCCTCAAAATTGGCTGCTAATTGAAGATAACTTTGTGGTGCGTAAACTAATCTAGGAGAACGTCAAATAATGCAATATAAACTATGAGCAAGTAGTTCTTCTCAGTTGGAACTGCTTGCTCTTTGAATTTTTTTAAAGACTATTAGCGGCCTAAACGGCACAAGTATAGGAGGATGTCTAAGACAACCTCCTATACTCAAACAGGTGAAAACTTCCTAAGGAGCGATTGTGATGCTATAGGCTTATTGCTTGGGCGTTGTTTCAGGGCCAGCAGCTTCAGCAGCGGTTCCTGCTCCGGGGGTCTTTCCTGCATCTGGTCCAGGCGTACCTCCAACGGTTGCCCCTACTCCTAAATTAGCTTTTAGTTGAGCTTGGCGGGCTAAATCTATCCCTTCACCGAGAATTCTTAAGGCCTCTTTGGGGCTGTGCCATCCCATACTGTTTTCGGCAGAGATGAAATCCCAACGCCATTGGGCCTTGCGATGCAAGGATCGAGCTTGGTTCATCATGTCTGCTTTGGCTGCAGGGTTCTTGGCTGCGGTCGCAATGGCATCGATGGCCTCTGAAAGTGCCGTTTCTAATCGAACTTTGGTATTATACACGGCGTCTTGTGTACCTATGACTTGATTTTTCAGGTACTCTTCGCTTTGTTTATGACATGTCTGACAGGATTGAGAGATGTGATTGAGAGGGCTTTGCAGATGGTGTGAGGATATTTTGGCTTGCCCTTGTTTTACATAGGGCATATGGCAATCCGCACAGGCGACACCGTTAGCAGCATGAACACCTGTCGAGAAGAGTTCATAATCCGGGTGTTGAGCTTTAAGCATAGGGGCCTGGCTTTCTTTATGATCCCAGTCTTTAAAACTAATTTCCTCATATAACTTTTCTGCATCCTCCATTTTCAACCCATAGTTCCAGGGGAAGGTGACTTTCTTATTATCTGGTTTGAAGTAATATTCGACATGGCATTGAGCACATACCATGGTACGCATCTCTTGCCGACTGAATTTGGCGGGATCGATTCCTCTTGTTTTTAACGCGTCGAGCAGGGGAACACTAGTGATGGCAAGAGCCATTGTTTTGGGGTCATGACAGTTTGCACAGGCGATGGGATGTTTAATTTGATCTTTTAACTGAGCAAAGGGAGTTGACCAGAAAGAGTCTCCCATTTTATCGACAAGCGGTTTTACATTAGGGCTTTTACAGTTCCAGCAGGAGCTGATAGTTTTTGGTCCGATACGTAGCGTTCCGGTCACATCTTCCAAAGCCCATATATGCCCTCGTTCTTCGTTATAATCTTCGGAAAAGGGATAGCCTGCAAACAGTTTAACTTGGGCCGGTGATTCTTTTAGATGTGACTCTGGGAGGGAACCACCGTATTTAGAATTTCCCTTGGTTTGTTCCTTTTGCTTAAGATAGCTGGCATAATGATCAGGGTATACTTTTCCCCATACGGCGGGATCGAGTTCTCCTTCGGGTATAGTGGCAGTTGTGGGTTGAGTAGGTGCTTTTTCGGTACAACCAGCTAATAGCACTCCGCTCAGGGTAAGGATAAGACCAAGCAGCATGAAACTGCGCCAGAATTTCTGCATTTAATTTCTACCTCCATTTATCCAATTGTAAGACTCCCACTTCTACAAGTGGGAGTGGTACCCCCGGCTCCGCTTCGGTGGGGGTAGAGTCCCCCACCGAAGACTCGATGTTCAACTTTAGTTGAACGAGTTCACTGTGTTGATGTATAGATGGGTTGGCTACTGAAGGGTTGAAGGGGCGTATCATGAGGTTCACCGCGATGGCACTCGAAACATTGTTTTCCATCACTGGTATTAATTCCTGCGACAACCGTTGAGTGACATCGAATGCAATTGCGTTGGAGAATCTTTTGACTCCATTCCTTGGTATGTAGTACATCAGGTTGGGCAAAGGTGTTTTTGTAATAATCTCTGGCACCTGAATACCCTTTGTAGGCGATTTGCTCAAGAATGTTATCATGAGGGATGTGACAATCCTTGCACCCTACATTGTTTGTTTCGCGGTGCGTACTGTGAAAAGAGGTTTCGTAGACTGGCTTCATGATATGGCAGGTCGTTCCACAATAATGAGTGGTTGAGGTTCGCTCATATTGAGCGACCAGAAAGAACATACCAATTGCTAGTAACGGTAGGCCGATGAGCAGCCACTTTTTTGTCCTTGAAGATAAACTATTCATAAGAACCTCCTCCCTCTAGTTAGGTTTAGTATGAAAGTTTATGAATACTTTTATGTATGATTTCTCAAGCATTTGAGTAGTGGAACATCTAAACTAAAGAACCTGGCTGGAAGCAATACGCTTCAGCCAGGTTCTTCGTAGATTGTATATCTATAAAGAATGGAATGGAGGGAGTTATTATAGCATTTGTTTCGTGAAGGAGGTCGTAGGGAAAATGACCGAAGCTGTGGATTACCGGGACTATACAAATAAAAAGGCTAAAGCCATGATCGAATAGGCCGCTAATAGTTGAGCACCTTCTAACCAGTTGGAACGGCCGTCCATACTAATAATGGCGGTGATAACAGTACCCATGATGATAACGATCAGTTCATAACTGGTAAATAATAAGTCCAGAGGTCGGCCCATAAAGTAACCGATAAATACCAGTAAGGGTGCAACAAAGAGCGCTATTTGAGTACTTGAGCCAATCGCAATTTCCAGACTGATATCCATTTTGTTCTTGAGGGCCATGAGTATGCTGGTGGAATGTTCTGCAGCATTACCGATGATCGGAATAACAATGACACCAATAAAAAGTTCGCTGATACCCAAGGTTTTAACGACGGGATCGATACCCTCAACCAGAAATTCACTCTCGATAACGACAAAAAACGTAGCAATAAGTAGAATAGCAAAAGACTTAAATTTTGACCATTTTGGAGTGTCTGAACATTCTTGGCTAGGACGAAAGACATCCTTGTGTGTATGGAGAGAAAAGATTAAACTAAGTAAATAAACGAGCATTAGAATAGCGGCTACTCCTAAACTTAGAGGTATGGCAGCGGGATTAGAGTGGGTATTGAGAAAGACTGCAGGAATGATTAACCCCGTTACGGCCATGAGGAGCATTGAGGTATGCATTACAGCCACTGCTCTATTGAATTTTTGAGTCTTGTACTTAAATCCGCCAAGGAGCATACTAAGGCCTAATACCAAGAGAAGATTCCCGATGATCGATCCTGTTATGGATGCTTTTACCACCTCGAAAAGGCCTGCCTTGAGGGCAAAGATCGTAATGATAAGTTCTGCAGCATTACCAAAGGTGGCGTTTAACAAGCCTCCAGCTCTTGGCCCAACGTAGATGGCGATTTCTTCCGTGGCTTTTCCCATGTAGCCTGAAAGAGGGATTATGCTTAAGCAGGCAGCGATAAAAATCAAGACAGGCGAGTTACCTGAAAGATGCAAGAAAATACTGACGGGAATGGCCAATAGTAATGGATTGAGATATTTCACTTAGAATAACCTCCTAAATCTGAGTCCTCACCGAAGACTGATGTTTAACTTTATTGACTGAGTTCACTTAACTTTATGTGTCAAATAACTGCATTAAATCCTATGGCCAATCGCGACAGCACTTAAATTTAAGAAGGATAGCACTATCAATTGGAAGGAGAGAGTTATGAATAAATTAATAGACACTGGTTTAGATGATTTTAAATTGAGGTTTGCTGAAATAACAGATGTTCCCCTGATTTTAGGCTTTATCAGAGAATTGGCTGAGTATGAAAAAATGTTGCCTGAAGTTGTAGCAACCGAAGAGGTTCTACGTGAGTCTTTATTTGAAAGAAAAATCGCGGAGGTAATTTTAGGCGAATATCAAAATAACCCGGTCGGATTTGCCTTGTTTTTTCACAACTTTTCGACGTTTATGGGGAAACCGGGTATTTATTTGGAAGATTTATATGTAAAACCTGACAAACGGGGAAAGGGGATTGGTAATATTTTCCTTGCCTTTTTAGCAAAGTTAGCGATTGATAGGAAGTGCGGTAGATTGGAATGGTGGTGTATAGACTGGAACGAACCCTCAATTAAGTTCTACAAGAAAATGGGAGCTGTTCCGATGGAGGATTGGACGGTATATCGTGTAGCTGATGAGGCTTTATATAAATTAGCAGGTACACGACCTGATCTAGAGGGAAAGGGTTAATGGGGCACAAATTGGCTTTAAGTTAGTTGGCCAGTGAATTCGATAACATTAAGAAACAAGGCTGGAGGCGGTCAAGCTTCCAGCCTTGTTAGAAGAATTTAAGCTTTTATGAATGTAGAGAATTCATCCTATTTAAGAAAGCCACTTAGGATGGCATCCTCGGCCTCGCTCTCCGAGAACCCCAGAGACATTAATTTGATTAACTGTTCGGATTCTATTCGTCCTATGGCAGCCTCATGCACTAACTGTGCTTCACTATGATAGGCGGAAATTTTCGGAGTGGAAAGAACCTGAGCATTATGCATGATAATCGCATCACATTGAATATGACCACGTCCTTTATTTCGTGCAACGAGATCGAAGAAAAATTCTTGCTTGGAATCATCCTGAGCAACTGACCGGGATATTATTTGAGCGGAAGAATCGACCCCTAATAATTCTACGGTAATATTGGATATGGCCTCTTGATCCTTGTAAGTTAGAAGTCTTTCAGTGACGATAAGCTTTGCATTATCCATAAGTCGGACGACTGTATCTCGTTTTGTTTGGTCAATCCCTTTTATCTGAATAAGTTCAAGCTCGACAATAGCCCCTTCTTCTACGTCAATAATTGTCTGAGGATTCAGGACCCGCTGCCCCTTACCCTCACCTTGTCCATAGTGTTTTTCTACATACTTGAGTTTTGCCCCTTTTCGGACAAAAAAGTTGTGGATTCCGTCATGCTGTGATTTGCGGTCTCCCGAATTATGTACCCCACATCCTGCTACAATCAACACATCTGAGTATTCACCCACTTCAAAGGTATTATAAACTAGATCATTGATATTTTCTTCAGTCACAATCACCGGAATATGGACACTTTCCCCTTTAGTGTAGGGCTTAATGATCACATCAATTCCCGGCTTATCCAGCTTAGTGATGATATCAATATTAGCCGTCGTATTGCGCTGAACTCCCACGCCATTTTTTCGAATGTTGTAAGCCCCTTGTGGTATTTCATGGAGATCGGCCACTTTCTCAAGCATCAGTTTATCTAACGCATTCAACACTTTGACCAACCCCTTTCACACAGTTTGTGCTACAGGCACAGTCTGCGTTTAAAATTCCTGCAAGAATGATGTCTCTTTCAGATTGAGCGCTGATTGCCCCATTGGACATGATAATTATTTCATCCGCCAAACCCATAATTCGCTCTTGGTGAGAGATAATGATGATCGTTGTATCATATTTCTCGTGGATATTTGTAAATGTTTCTGCTAGCTTCTGAAAGCTCCATAAGTCAATTCCTGCTTCCGGTTCGTCAAACACCGCAATCTTTAGATTGCGCGCAAGTACGGTAGCAATTTCGATTCTTTTCATTTCTCCACCAGAGAGACTACTATCAACATCTCTGTTGAGATAATCCTGGGCGCATAATCCGACGTCATAGAGAAGATCGCAAATGTTTATCTTTTCAGGATTTTGTGAGGCAGCCATATTTAGAAGTTCTTTAACCGTTACCCCTTTAAAGCGAGGAGGGTTCTGAAAAGCATATCCGATACCCATACGAGCTCTGTCAGTAATAGAGGTTGTAGTGATATCTTGTCCGTCGAGTAAGATGGTTCCTTTAGTAGGATTGTACACACCCATGATCAATTTAGCGAGAGAGGACTTCCCCCCGCCATTGGGTCCTGTAACGACGTATATCTTTTTCTCATAAAATTTGAGATTTATGTTCTTTAGAATCTCAAATCCTTTGGATCCTTCAATTTCCAGAGATACACTCTGTAGTTCAAGCATGATTCTGTTACCTCCTATGTATGTCTATATTTAACAATAACATAATTCCACATTTTATTGTAGCCAAATAAGTAAAGATTGTTAAGAAAGAGTGGCACAAGGACCTACGCTACACTTACCGCAAATATCGCATAAACCCAAGTCTGGGAACTGTTTATCCACTTCTAGTAAATGAGCATAACATCTATGTTTGTCCAGACCTTGCAGTGTTAAAGCTCCGGTGGGGCAGTTTTTAACGCAAAACTGGCATTTGGAATCTCTGATATAGAGACAGTTTTCGGTGGCTGGCCGAGGGGAGGGCGTTATTTCGGCGGAGATTACCATGCTACCAAAACGTCCTGCGCATCCAGCCGAGGTAATCAGAAGGTGGTTTAGTCCGAAGGTCCCTAATCCTGCAACATAGGCCATGCTTTTATTAGACCAACTTGCAGTTAAATCCTGTTCGTTAAAATTATGAGTAGCGGGTTGAGTCGCCACATTTATTCCCTGACTCGCTAATACTTGTTTGAGTTCTGAGCTAATGGTTGCGATGAGTTTGTTCGTTTCTATATAGGCTATGGCCCATTCTCTTGCTATCTGGGAATCCTTTCGATTAGCTGCCACTATGGTCTCAGAGAATGGTAAGAAAAAGGCTATAACCGTTTGAGCATCAGGTAGAAGTTCGGTTGGGTGTAAATGATGGGGCCCGATGATCTCCTTCATTTGATTAAATAGGGGGTCATGGACTGATGCGAACCCAATAAGTGGTTTGCGGTATTGAGTTAGTGTCTTAGCTTGGTCGACTTGGAAGTTGATCGAGTCGATTACTATTTCAGCTAGCTTAAGCAATGAGGTCATCTCCAATCTTGTTCTTGATAAAATCATTAAAAAGAGGCTCTGCTATGCACTCAATTCAACGTTAGGATCTAAAACCCTTCTTATTTTTAGATATAACTTACTTGTAACGAGTTCAGCCAATCGTGAGACGAATCACGTTTAGCTTCGGTAGTGTCAAGAAATCAGCCACTTTGCAAGATTGGCAAAGTGGCTGATTGTATGACTCAATGCCTAAAATCCAAGCAATTTAAGCGACAGACTTGGATGGTTTGGTAACTAATGAGGCGATGATGAAGACAATGATACTGGCAGGAAGAGCGATTATTAAAGGATCGATATAGCTTAAGGGGCCTGTTCCAGCCAGCGAATTTTTGCCAAATAGAACTTTGGCTAGGCCAAAGATGGCAGATTCTTTAGTATAGACAAAGATGCACATAAAACTATAAACAAGGGTCCCAACCAGCATACTCCAGGTTGCGCCAGTTTTAGTGGCGCGCGGCCACCACAGGGCACCAGCGTATATTGGTAGGAAGGCTGCGGCACAGAGACCAAAGAAGATTGAGGTGGCCACAGCGATGATGTTACCCGGTAAGACTTTGGCTACCATAACAGTGGCAATGAACCCTACAATTAAACCTACACGGGCGAGTAAGAGTGTTTTAGTCGGGTCATCCTTACTGGTTTTACCAAAAAGATCATAACTAATTGAGGTTGAGATGATGTGAAGTTGACCGCTCAAGGTAGACATAGCTGCTGCCAATAGACCAAGTAAGAAAAAGTAAACGAGCCAAGCAGGAAATGCTTCAGCTAAAAACAAGGGTATTACTTTATCTGTGTTAGGACCAGTTCCACCGATAGCGGACGCTGTCATGGCAATCGTATTACTCGTTTCGTGGAAGTAGACATTAGAAAGGGCACCAACGGTAAAAGCGACACCGGTCATGAATAGAATGAAAACTCCCCCGAAGACTAAGGCGCGGTTTAACTCTTTACCGGATTTAACCGTCATATAACGAACTATAAGTTGTGGCTGAGCTAAGACTCCGATACCTACTCCGAGGACTAAGGTGGATATGACAAACCACCAATTTTGGCTTAAGAAGGTGGGCATTGAGGCAAACCCGGTCATTCCCTGCTTCGCTAGAGCTGCAGGAACTAGGCTCGTCATGGCACTTAACTTAGCATGTGCCAGTGAGATGCCGCCAAGTTTAATGTACGTGAAACTGAGTAGGAGAAACATCATAATGAACATCAAGGTGCCTTGGAAGGCATCAGTATAAACAACTCCTCTTAGGCCGCCAAAAAAGACGTACGCTAAAACAATGAGAGAGAGAACCCAGAGTGCTGTAGTGTAATTCATATGCAGGGTCTGTTCTAAAAATCTGGCTCCACCAATCATTACGGCCGCGGCGTAAAGTGGTAAAACGATACTCATGAGTGCCGCAGACCACTTGCGAATGAAGGTTGATTGATAGTGAGCTCCCAAGAGGTGGGGGAAGGTATAGGCTTTAAGTTTCTGCCCTAAGGTGCGTGTTTTCTTGCCAAAGAAAACAAAGGCAATAAAAATCCCCACGAAAATATTTGCAAAGGTTAACCATAACATACTCAGGCCATAAAAACCGGCAGCACCTCCAAACCCAACAATGGCAGAGGTAGAGATAAAGGTGGCTCCATAAGCCATGCCCATGACATAAGGATGGATATTTCCGCCTGCCACCATGTAATCGGCCGAAGATTTTGTGTGCTTATAACCAAGATATCCGAGAAAGGCTGTGATTAATATATAAATTGCTAGAACAACAATAAAAATACCCATTTAAGACTCCACCCTTCAAACTATGAAAATTCAGTCATTATTCCAATTGATTAAACCATAAACTACACATAAGAGGGCACTGCCGATGGACAAGAGAAATGCGGCAATGACCCCCGGGTCAGTCAGCCCTAACATAAATCCACCCCGTTTCGATTTGATAAGATAAATTCGAGAGATTATAAACAATTCTTTCCGAATTAAGTGCGTATTATTTCCCTACCATGCTAACATTCTTTACTTTTCTCTAAGGTTGGATCGCTAGACACTATAATACAATTAATTAAAATTCCGTACTACTATCCTTCCTTCTTATTTGCTTTTAAGCGAATTACTAATCAATTTGTCGTAAAAATTACTTCGCTAAAAGGACATGTTGAAATTATAACAGTTGTGTTCTGAACAGACAATACCTTTTTCCGCCTGTATTAAAACACTTTCGCGCAAATATTGCATTTTTTTCAAGGAGAGTAAAACATCCGAGATTTGTTATTATGGATGTTATTGGACTAGAAATCCCTTTTTGTTGTCTTCCCTAAAGGGAAAATAAATAAAACAAGTCTGTAAGCGAAAAAGCTAATAGACTTGTTTTATTTTATTTTCTGAAAGAAGTCTTATCGTATCTAATTCTGAATAGTTTACTAGTAGCGTGAATCGATGCACCGCTTGATAACGCATGGAAATTTACCCAGCGAGGGGGATGTGGTTACTTTGGAGTCTACCAAACTAAAGGGAAATTTATATAGTTTAGGAAATGGCTATTATATTTCTAAAAATGATCCTTTATTTTGGAAAAAACTCTTGATTCAAAGACCTGAAGACAAGGAAGCTATGTATCATGTTGGTTTAGAATATGAAATTGAAGCTAGGAACTATTTGGATAGGTACAATCTTACCAAGACCGATCAGTATTTGGCTTTATATCATAAATTAATGAAACAAGCATTTGAGTTGATCAATCGTTCCTTTAACAAAGGGTTTCTGTCTGCAAGACTGGATGTTCTAAGAATGGAACGAGCCATGAAACTTACAGAAAGAAAGGTCCCTTTTAATATTGAAAAGTCTGACAGTCAAAATGGTAAAATCCGATTATTTCTAGCTTTAATTTTCGGATTAATTCTAGCCATGGTTTTCTTACCTAGGCTTCTAACTACGACCTATCATATAAACAATCATTATCTGTACATGTTGCCGTATGAGGTTATAGAGCGGAAACCTACCACTCTTATTTCCTTTCCTGGCCTTAAAGATCAAGCTAAGGTGATCGTCGTTAAACCTGAGATAAGTAAAGAGTTACTAGTTCATCAACTCGTTGCGGGACTAAAAGCTGACTACGAAATGAAGCCTGTTTCTGAAGCGAAACAGGTAATAGCTATCGATGAAACGAATACGGAAAGAGGGATGGTCTTTTGGGCAGGCGGGGATAAAACTATTCAGGTCTATATTTATCCACAGGAAAGTATAGCGTTTGAGAACACCCAAGAACGTCAATTATGGGAAACGACGACAGTCGTAAGAAGTGCAACATACCAATTCTGCAAAGAAAACGGTTATCTGCCAGAAGATCTTAAAACTCTTATTCAACCTTTCCCCAACAATTATTTAATGGAATTACCGAAGGACCCTTTTAAGTTAAAAAATACTGTGACCTTATCCTCAACAGGAGAGGGCGGGTGGCTATATTCATGGGTGAAGAATCCTGCTAATCAGGACGGGGTAGCTGTTGTAAAAGAGGCAATAAAGCCAAATATACCTTGCGCTAAGGAGATTCCATTTTCTCCTTTAACTATTACAATAAATAAGGGCAACCATACCTTGCTGGTAATTTCCGGAGATCGAATAATTCGGAAATATTCCGTAGCACTTGGAAAAGAGGATTCAACTCCCGAGGGGGATTTTTTTATCTCTAAAAAAATCATGAATCCCGATAAATTTGTACCCCTTGACGAAAATGTATATGGGACAAGGGCCATGGAATTGTCAAATATGAAGTTTGCCATTCATGGAACAAACCTGCCTTCGAGCATTGGGCAAGAAGTTTCTCAGGGCTGTATACGTCTAAATAACTCGGAAATTGAAGATTTATATGCCATAACCCCCTTGTATACTCCTGTTAAGATATCAAAAAGTACTTCACCTATCCAGGGCTTACCTCTACTTGATCCACCCAATATTTACCTGTATGATCGTACTGATAACCCAAAAGAAGAAGACAATCTTAGCGTATATCATTGGGCACACTAATTTAAGGCCAATAGTTATGCACCGTGCCTCATTAAACCTTCTGGAGCGTTCATTACGAAAAGCACTAAACGCGAAAAATGATTCAGGGCGATACTAGATGAATAGTTCCTGTCAGACCAGCAAATAATATCTTCATAAGGGTGCGTAATGGTTGAGCCGAACTATATATGCTGATTTAGGTGTATATGGGTCGAGCAAGATCTTGGGGATGTTGAGTTTTTCATACTCAATCATAGATCGCGAGATATATGCATGTGTAAGAAATCTGGTTATAGGTAGCCGAGAGGTTTATCTATAGTTAGGTAGATATCCTTTAAGGTTGAACGAACCATCAATATGGTTGTGAACTGCTTTATTATGGTCGGAAGATCATAGTTAGGTAACATGCTATGTGTATTGGTGCTAAGGTAGATCATTACGTGCTCTTACAGTTTTAAGTTATAAGAGGCGACCTGCTTCAGGGGCAAGGTCGCCTTCTTGTTTATATTATCTAACTATTAGGTATGCCTAGTTTTCTGCTTTGAGTTATACTGTTTATCAATCAGATTGAGCACTGTTTTGGTACGGCGTTCCGCCCAGCGCAGCTCTGTGGCAACAACCGATACTTCCATTAGGGCTCGTAAATAGAAAACTCCACTCACCTGCCGGTTCCATTCGTCAATGGCTTTATCAAATGATTCCCAGTAGGAAATGTCTTCTGTATAGAAGCCACTACGTTTCTTTTCAGTAAGGCTAAGGCGGAGAGTGCGAATCAGTTCAGTCAGTTTTCCGTGTCCAACCGACAAGACATTCATGATTCCTTGGAATTGTTCACTGATTTCTTGGAGTTCAGCCTCGGAGTACGTCGTTTGCCTGCGTTCGACCCGTTGAGCCGTCATTTGAGTGATGCTTTGACCACGTTCAATAAAGCCTCGACAAATCTCCAAGAGCCGCTCGATTATGGGAGGATTGTCTTCAATGGTTATCTCTTCACGAGCATGCTCGTATATCATCGTTAGATCATCAAGTTGGATAATGAGTTCTTGGGGGTCAAGTTTTTGGTAGGAGGTTAAGGAGCCGGCTTGGATGAAGGTGTGAAGACTTTCTAAGAAAAACGCAGATGAGTTGAAGAGAAGTGATTGAAGGGCATCGAGGAGTTTGGCTTTATATCTGGGTGGAGCTAAAACCCGATTGATTAGCAAGGCTACCCCAAGTCCTACAAAGATACTGAGAGACCGGGATAGGGCATGGTTGAGGAAGGATTCCGGAGGAGAGTCAAGGATGAAAATGATTGAAACTATTCCTAAGACAATGCCGCCGGACCAACCGATCCAGTTACAGATAAGAATAAGGACAATGACAATAGCTCCGATGGATACTGGATTAGCGCCAATGAGAATGCCAATGAATAATGCCAAGGTTGCGGCTAGCAGATGTACACCAATTTGTTGCCAGGCGTTATTCAGAGATTGACTGACAGAAGGTTGCATATTTACAACTGCAGTGATCACAGCAAAGGAAGCCGGTTCGATATGAAAAAGGTTACATAAGAAGAGTGTGGTTGTTACCGCTATTCCTGTTTTGATAGTACGTGCCCCAATGAACATGAAAATTCCTACTTTCAGACTTTCTTATACTAGGTGGAAATTTAACTTTCTGAACTTAAAAGTGCCACTAAGAGTTTATCATAAAGTATGTTTTAAAGTAATCCGAGCTATTCCCTGAACGGGATGTTTTGGAAAATAAAATTATAATTATGGCAAATATTGTACTAGGCCAAATAAAATAAAGGAATTAGCCTAAAGATTGCCGAATAGCAAAATGTTATTCATGATAGAATGGTTCCATTAGACCATTGGTGGAAGGGAGAAAATAAAAGTTTATGCGTATCGTCATTGTTGGAGCCGGAAAAGTAGGATTTAGTTTGGCCCAGCGCTTATCTGAAGAGGGGCATGAAATTACCGTGATTGAGCAGGATGAGGAGCGACGTCTCATCGTTCAAAATAGCTTAGATGTGATGACGATCAGTGGAAACGGAGCTAGTCCGCAATTTTTGGCAGATTATGGTTTGGTAAAAGCCGATCTAATGGTTGCTGTGACAGATCGGGATGAAGTTAATATGATTGCTTGCATGGCGGCCAGACAAGCAGGAATACCTCGAACCATTGCTCGTGTAAGAAATCAGGAATATGCAGGGGAAAATCAGCTGGAATTTAATAAAGCCTTAGGCATAGACCTAACCATTAATCCGGAAATGGTAACAGCCATTGAAATTAGTCGCATTCTTCTCACACCAGCTGCTTTAGATGTAGAAGATTTTGGTGATGGTAAAGTGCGTTTGTTGGAAGTTCGGATTAGAGCACAGTCTCCATTCGTCAATATTCAGCTTAAGAGGTTAACGTTGCCGGACCGAATACTTGTTGTGGGGATTCTGCGTCAGAACCGAATGATCATCCCTAATGGTACGGATTGTTTATTACCTGAGGACAGTGTCTTCTTTGTTGGAGCACAGGAATCGATTGAAGAATTCAGCGAACAATTCGCTGAAAGGAAAACCAAGATTCAACGGGTGATGATCATTGGTGCAGGTCGCATCGGGAGACATCTAGCCAAGATTCTTGATGATGTTGGAATGTCAATTAAAGTTATCGAGAAAAGTCGAGAACGTTGCAACGAATTGGCCAAGAGTATTGATAAAGGACTCGTGCTTTGTGGGGATGGTACAGATATAGACCTTCTAATTGAAGAGGGAGTTGGAGAAACAGATGCGGTAGTTTGTCTTACGAGTGACGATAAGCTTAATTTATTGCTTGCCCTTTTAGCTAAGGATCTGGGAACTCAAAAGACGATTGTCCGAGTGGGTCGTGGAGAATATATGTCTCTCATGGGTAAGGTGGGAGTCGATGTTATACTTTCTCCGAGGCTCTTAACTGCTGGAGTTATTTTGCGTCAAGTCCGGGCTGGTGAGGTTGTCGCAGTATCTCTGCTGGAAGGTGCTAAAGCGGAGGCTATGGAAATCGTGGTCTCTGCCAAGTCTTCGATTATCGGTCGTAAACTAAAAGATGCTAGGATTCCTAGCAATATGTTGATCGGTGCTTTATTGCGTGGAGATGAGTTAATTATTCCTAATGGTTATACTATTCTCCAGCCAGGCGACCGCGTCGTAATCTTTACTTTGCCTAGTTCCATTAAAAAAATAACTAAAATCTTTTAAGGTAGGGTTCTGTAATGAACTATTCATTAGTCGAAGATATCCTTGGCCGTCTGATGGTTGCATATGCAGCTTTCATGGGGGCTCCATTGTTGGTTTCATTGATCTGGCAGGAAAAAAGCATGCTCGCGTTTCTTATCTCCATCGTCGTAACCTTAATTTTAGGAATTAGCCTAGTAGCACATGGTCAGAAAGACGGGCGAATGGGTTTGAGGGAAGGGTTTGTCATTGTCGCCAGTGCTTGGTTACTGACGGGCATAACAGGAGCTTTACCTTATGCTTTGAGTGGAGCTGTACCTACCTATCTTGATGGATTATTTGAAACTGTATCTGGTTTAACCACAACAGGGGCGAGTGTTATTGACAATGTTGAAATCCTCCCTAAGAGCATTCTCCTTTGGCGCAGCATGACCCAGTGGCTTGGGGGTATGGGGATTATAGTGTTGTTTATTGTCTTTCTGCCAAACATGACAGGTACAGTTCATCTGTTTAATGCTGAGGTTCCAGGGCCAATTTCTGAACGCGTTCTTCCCAGAATCCGAGATAATGCCCTAAAACTTTGGCAAATATACTTAGGTTTTACGGTCTTGCAAATCATTCTCCTGATACTTGTGGGTATGACTTGGTTTGATGCTATCAATCATTCCTTTACTACGATGGCGACTGGAGGCTTTTCTACGAAAGGTGCCAGTATTATGTACTATGATAATTGGGGGATTGAACTGATAATCATTATTTTTATGATTATTGCTGGAGGAAACTTTGGCCTTTATTACTTGGCTTGGCGATCAGGGGTAAAAAAGATTCTTAAAGATGTGGAGTTTCAATTCTATCTGCTTATTATTGCAGTCTCAACGCTTACGATTACCTTGAGCTTGTGGTGGACGATGGGTACTGGGGTTAGCAATTCACTGCGGCAGGCGCTCTTTCAGGTTGCTTCGATTATGACCACAACGGGGTACGCTTCGGCTGACTTTAATCAGTGGCCTTCTGTAAGCAAGTTCATCCTATTATGCCTGATGTTTATCGGTGGAAGTGCGGGATCTACTGCTGGTGGAATAAAAGTTTCTCGAATTATCCTACTGTTTAAACTAGGTTGGGCTGAGTTGAAAAGGGCAATCCACCCAAAAGCAGTCATTAATGTACGCTTTGCCAAAAGGTCAGTTGATCCTCTTGTTTTAAATACCGTGGCTGTTTTCTTCTTTCTCTTTCTCAGTATTTTTGCCTTTGCTACCTTGCTTATTACAGCAACAGGATTAGAACCGTTTGATGCCATGAGTGCGGTGGCAGCTACCTTGGGGAATGTTGGTCCGGGATTTGGGGTGGTTGGTCCGATGACCACGTTTTCTTCCATTAACGCCTTTGGAGAAAGCGTTCTTATTCTTTGCATGTTGCTTGGTCGATTGGAGCTCTTTACCTTGCTGGTGCTAATTCAGCCAGAGTTCTGGCGTAGTCGTAAAGGGTGGTAGGGAGTTTTTTCTACATGTTCACGTGATGGGAGTTTAGTGGGAGGAGGAAGAGAGAAAAATGATGGTAATACAAAAAGCCGAGGAAGCAGATTTTGAACAAATTTGGACTATTTTGCAGGAAGTTTTTCAAAAGGGGGATACTTATGCTTTCTCACCTGACATTACTAGGGAGGAAGTCTTCCATATTTGGATGGAGGTCCCTTTGGACACATATGTTGCAATCGAGAACGACCTCATAGTGGGCACCTATTTTTTGAAACCCAACCAACCGAGTTTAGGTTCTCACGTTTGCAATGTTGGATATACTGTCAGTGCTCAAGCCCGTGGTAAAGGGGTAGGTAGACTGATGTGTGAGCATTCTCTAAACGAGGCTAAGGCGTATGGATTCAAAGCAATGCAGTATAATTGTGTCGTAAGTACAAATCAAGTGGCTGTTGAATTATGGAAAAAATGTGGGTTTGAGATTGTTGGTACAATTCCCAAAGCATTTAACCACAAAGAGCAGGGACTGGTAGATGCGTTTGTGATGTATCAGTGGTTGAGTCAGGGATAAGGCAATAAGGATATTGTATTCTATTCAATAAAGAAAACTTGGCTAGCGCCAAGCCTTCAGGCGCAGGCGGTCGGTCGAATGCTAAGCCATTCATGGCGCATTCGACACTAGACACGTCCTGTGTCGTCGCCTTAGTTCACTTTATGCGCTGGCCATGGATGGCCGAGTGTCCCTGTAGCCATGGATGGCGAGAAGGACCTTCCAGAAAGTATATAATTAAAAATTGTACTTTCTGACTAGTATAAAAGAGCCTTTACTTGGATTTACCAAGTAAAGGCTAATAATTTTTAATAGTAAAATCACCTTACCAGCTTCATGTTGAGTCTTTACTATGCCCCACATTTTGATGACACGTAAGACACGAAGTCTTATTCTTTAAAATTTCTGAATGCGGAAACTTTGGCGCAAGATCTCCGGAAGTAAGGAGAAGATTCTTTGCCTTGGGATACTCGCCACTGGTATGGCAGGAAATACAAGCTTCTGGATTTAGTCTTGTGTGTAACTTGTTAGGGTACTGGTTAGAAACATGCAAATATAATTCCTTTAATCCGCCAACCTTGCGCTTAACATAACCAATTGTGCCTGGATCGGCATGACATCTTAAGCAAGTAACATCTTTGTGTTTTCCCTGAGACCATGAGGTTACAGAAGGACTAATTTGATGACAACTTGCGCAAAAATTTGGTTGGGAAGTGTAGTGCATTCCTGCATAGGCTATTATCCCTAGAAGTACCACTGCCAAAGTTAAATAAATAACGACTTTTCTGATCTTTTTACTGGGCACGTCATGTTGTTCTTCACGGAATTTTTCAGCATCATTAAAAGAGGACAAAGCACTCAGCTCCTTATTCCCTAATAATCTCTTTAATCTACACCAAACAAGTAGTTAACGGACTTATAGTTCCCTCATTCTTCGCAATATATAATCATGATGGAAAATAATAAGAAGAAATTTAATTTTTGAAGCTTAGAAGGATAAGGTTGTCCTATGTTGAATTCTGCTGAGTAAAGCAATTTTTGTCCCCTTATCCCGCCCGTACCACAATTGGGGTAGCATCGTTGCCGCTATCAGCCCAAGTAGAAATTGAAATGATCGCTAAAAGAGGAGCCTCATAAGAGAAAGGAATTTGGCAGCATGGTTGAGCGACACGCTATAAAATATTTAGCACCAGGATGGTTTGCAGTGATCATGGGCACAGGAGGTCTTGTCAATATCTTAAATCAATGGCAAAATGCCTTTCCTGTCGCACATCTTCTGAGTTTACTGTTTGCTACTTTGGCGGGTGCCCTTTATTTTCTTGTTCTTGCCCCCTGGATTATGCGCTGGATATCCTTTTTTGAATATGCACGGAGAGACCTTCACCATCGTGATGTTTGGTATAGGCTTCTTTTTGTTTCTATTTATTAGTTCGATAATTTTTGTTCGCTTGGCGCAATATCCTCTACCCCCAGCCGAATTGACCCCTTCTTTTGGAATCCTGTTGAGTGCAGTGGGGCTGGCAGTTATTGCTATTATCGATACTGCAAAAAGTGCTCAAAACCTCGGAGTGGTAAACTACGTAGACCTAGCTTATCTAGGAGCAGCGATCATCTGGGGTTTTGGTGTTTGGGTTATCGGAATCATAGGGATGATTTCTTTTTATCATTTCCGAAGAGGAGGAATTCCATTTAGTTTGGGATGGTGGGCATTTATCTTTCCTTTGGCCGCCTATACCATCGCCAGCCAAAAAGTTGCGATAATTTTCTCGACGCCATTAACCTATTGGTTCAGTGCAATTTTGACGATATTTCTCTTGCTTCTCTGGCTTTATGTGTTTAGCAATACAGTGATAGGAGTATTGAGTGGCAGACTTTTCATGGGTAGTCCGATTTCTCAAACGAACAAGTGAAGATAGGCCGATTAGCGATTTAAACAAGAATAAGCTATGATTGTTGTATTACATTAAAAGCAGATTTTCGAAAGGTTGGGATAGCAATGGCAGTAAAGGCGCACCGAATCTATGCCGAAGAGTGGAATCCATCAGAGGAACAAATCAATCGGATTTTCCCAATTGAAGACTTGAAATCAGAAATAGGCCGGGACCCAGGTATCAAGGTGTTGCGTGACGATGAAATAAGATTAGAATATCCCAGTCAATATAATATTTCCGTACAAGCAAGAGCACATAATCTATCACTTGTGCAATTATTACAAGAGTACTATACCACTTATCGTGATAGTCCCGAGTTAGCAGGTTTATTAGGGATCCAAATACCACAGATCATGTGGGTCGACACCTTAGGATATGACGAAAAGATTATCAGTCTGCATGTTTCTAAGATAAACAAACAAGAGGTGTTCATCAATGATATAGTTTTAGTCAAAAATGAGGATTTTGATCTATTAAGTGACACCGTGATGGATACTATTCTGAATAATTTGCGAGTATTTGCCAAGGAACAAGGGGCAAAGTACTTATCAGGGTATGCAGCTAATTACACTACTTTGAACCTCTTGAAAAGTAAGGGCTTTAAAGACGATAAGCGAGAGAATATGGGAAATGATTATTTATTCAGAATAGCCGCTATCGGTGGTGAACAGTGGCCCTTCTATGATGAATTGATCTAAGTAAGGATTCTTTACTTTCCGGCATTGGAGGAATAGTTATGACCCATAAGATAACAATCTTTTCAGATTTTTTATGACCCTTTTGCATGATTGGGAAAGTCCCACTTGACCAGTTGAGGCTTTAGAAAAACTTCTGGTGAATGACGGCCTATCACTAAAATAGAATCCCTAGGAAAGAGTAAAAAAGGAGTATGAGCAGAGGAGAGTTTTGAGAGATGGAATTGACGGATGAACAGAAAAAATCTCTTTTAGGTCAGGGATATATTGCGTCTGAAGATGGAGTGCATTTTGCCTGTAGGGTTTTAGTCCCTGCAGGGAAAATGACTGCCCAAGCAGCACGAAAGATTTCCGAAGTAAGTGAGAAATATGGCAGAGGTCACTTAGTTTAACCCAAAGGCTTAACGTTGAAATTCCTTGGATACAGTATCAAGATTTGGCTAATGTTACTAAGGAGCTCAATGAAGTAGGCCTAGCTATTGGAGGCACAGGGTTAAGGGTTAGACCAGTACTTACCTGTAAAGGGACGATTTGTAAAAGGGGATTACTGGACACTGATGCACTAGCTCAAGCGATCGACGAACGCTTCTATAATGAGTATTACAAAGTAATGTTACCTAATAAATTAAGAATTATTATTAGTGGGTGTAGTAATAGCTGTTCAAAGCCTCAAATTGGATGCATTGGCTTGCAAGGCAGAACCCCAAATCAACTGGCTATTAGCATGGGGGGAATGTTTGGTAAAGATCACGTAATGGGAAGAGAGTTACCAGGGCTTTATTCGAGCAATGATGCTCTGGCTATGATCGATAAAGCGATTGCTTATTATCGTGACAACGGTCTTAAAGGGGAACGATTTGCCATGATGATAGAGCGAATTGGCTTCGAAGTCGTAGTGGACTTCCTATGCGGAAAACCCTGAGATTTATGTGGCGTGGAAAGGTCCCGTTGACGTGCTTATGCACTCTCTTTACAAATAGGGCTTTGGGAGTGAAGTCATGAGGGGAGTATGATATATGCACTCTAAAAAACATGTTCTTGTGATGACCGCCGTCTCTGCTGAGAGGGATGCGGTGTTACGTGGTCTAAAAGGGGATACAAGAATTGTGGTCTTGACAGCAGGTGTCGGTTCGGTAATTGCAGCAGTTAACACAGTCAAAGCGTTAGCAAGTGCAGAGTACGGCTTGGTTATTTGTGCAGGTATTGGGGGAGGCTTTTCTGGTAAAGCTGAGGTGGGTTCACTCGTGGTGGCGACTGAGATCATCGCCGCTGACTTGGGGGTTGAAACCTCAGAGGGTTTTTGTAGTTTAGATGAGTTGGGTTTCGGTTTTACACGTGTTCAAATTGAGGCTAACCTAGTGAACCGCTTCACCCAAGCTCTGCGCGAGGCAAGATTGTCCGTTAGTACAGGCCCGGTACTCACGGTATCAACCGTCACCGGTACTGCAGCGAGTACCGCAGAACTGGCGGCTAGAATACCGGGAGCCGCTGCTGAAGCGATGGAGGGGTATGGTGTCGGATTGGCGGCGCAGGATCGAGGGTTGCCGGTTCTGGAGATTCGCGCGATCTCAAACATGGTAGGACCGCGTGATCGCTCCGCTTGGCGAATTAAAGAGGCATTAGATGTGTTGGAAGCTGCGAGCGCAGTTTTGACGGAGGTACTAGTATGAAAATTGCATTCTCTCCTTGTCCCAATGACACGTTTGTTTTTCACGCCTGGGTACACGGACTAATACCTGGTGCACCTCAGCTTGATGTAACTTACGCGGATATTGATATCACGAATACTTTAGCAGCCGGTTCCGATGGACCAGATGTTGTTAAGATCTCCTATGCAGCCTTACCTTGGGTCTTGTCCGAGTATGCACTTTTGCCATGTGGAGGTGCCTTAGGTAAGGGCTGTGGACCGCTGGTGCTTACATCAGACAAAACAGGTAGTACCAATGATCCGGCAAGGTTACGGAACAAACGAGTGGCGGTTCCGAGTGAACGATCTACCGCATACTTGCTTTTTCGATTATGGGCAACTCAACATGTGCCAGGGGGAGTGGGGGAGATAGTAGTTCTGCCGTTTCACGAGATTATGCCGGCGGTGCGTGACGGTTTGGTTGATGCTGGGCTTGTGATTCACGAGGCACGCTTCACCTATCCTTCATTTGGGCTAACCCTTTTAGCTGACTTAGGAAATTGGTGGGAGAAAGATACTAACCTGCCAATCCCATTGGGCGCGATCATTGCTCGACGATCGCTAGACCTATCGGCAATCACAAGCTGGATTCAGGCATCGGTCAAGTATGCTTGGGCTCACCCAGATGAATCGAAAGAGTACATTCTCCAGCATAGCCAAGAATTGTCCACCGAAGTGACAAAAGCACACATAAAACTTTACGTCAATGAATTCACCGAGAATATAGGTGAGACAGGGTATAAAGCGGTGTCAACCTTGTTAAACAGGGCCTCTCAAGAAGGGATAGTGCCTAAGGTAAATTTGGAGGCACTATATTTGTAGATTAAACCGAAGAAAAGGAAATTGCCATCTTGTAAAGGATGGCAATTTTCAAGTTACTTAAAAAGAAAAAAAGGAAGAGTACGATGACGAAAATCGAAAGAATACTGGCCGCTACACGCTTTGAGTGGGTGGATCGAATACCTAATGGAGAGTTTTATCTTGAAGATGGATTTGTAAGCAAGTTATTAGGGCTTAAGGAAAAGGTGAGGTTTGAAGACAGGGTGAAGGCTTGTGAACTTTGTGGGCTAGATGCGTTAGCTTTTTCACCTTCCCCCTCGCAAGTAGACAAAGCTCTGGTTTGGGAAGGGCTTGAACAATGGAGAAAAGAGACGGATTTTTTTATTTTTGCCATTATCGACGGTCCTTTTCAGGGCGCTGCTAAGCTGTTCTCTTCGTTTACGGATTATTTGCTGGCCATTGCTCGACGTGACCCGGTAATTCCCGAACTCGTAGCTAAGGCAATTGCTGAGAATATTGCCCGGGGCTTAAATGCCCTAGTTTCTGGGGCAAATGGAATCATTATAGCAGACGATATAGCCTATCAGGGTGGTACATTTATTTCCCCTACTGCTCTGCGCCAAGACTTTTTTCCTGGCCTTAAGGACCAGGTTGATGTGTTACGGGCCCAAAAAGCTCCAGTTTTCTTCCATGCCGATGGGAATTTGCTCCCGGTCTTAAGCGATCTTGTCAATTCGGGTGTTGACGGTTTGCATTCCTTGGATTTTTCTTCGCTTGCCAATATAGCCAAGGCCAAAGTAATCACTGAAAAGAGCCTTTGTTTAATGGGAGGCTATGATCTCGGGTGGTTTGGAGAGGAGACGCGGAGAGATAGAGCGCAGGAATTATTAGCAGTGACTGCCAAGGGTGGAGGATATATCTTTGGTACTAGTGCGGGAATAGTCGGGAGTGATCTCGAGGTAAAAGAGGTTTTGGATGTCTATCAATATGTACAGAGCTATGCACTAAAAGAACTATGAGATAACGGGGCATTGAAGTCTAGACAAATTCACAATAGTTCGTTAGAATAGAACATGTAGAATTGCCTGTGAGTTGTTTCACAGGTATGTAGTAAGGAAGAATGGGTAGCGTGGGTTTTTTTGAAGAAGTATGACCCACTAAAGTAGGAGTCTGACGATTGAATGAAGGATGGTAGAATATGAAGCATTTAGCGGCTGTGCTAATGTAGCTATCCTTTTGTGGTAGCTATTTTTGTTTTTTAAGTATTATAGAGATATACCCCAATTTTCTTGAGAGAAAGGTTGATTGAGCGTGATCTGGAATATTGAGCAAGAATGTATGAGCCGTAGCCGTTTAGAAGAAATACAATTGGAACGTCTAAAGTGGACAGTCAATAGAGTATACAACAAGGTACCTCATTATAGGGGTAAATTTGAGAAGTTAGGGATAACCCCTGAGAAGATCAAGTCCTTAGATGACCTCAAGCAGTTACCATTTACGACTAAAGAAGATTTAAGGAGCAACTATCCTTTTGGTCTGTTTGCTGCCCCTCAAAGAGAGATAGTGCGCGTGCATGCTTCATCAGGTACCACCGGTCGTCCTGTGGTTGTTGGCTATACGGCAAATGACCTCAATACCTGGACTGATCTTACTGCCCGGATGGTTACACTGGCTGGGGTGACCTCAGAAGATGTTGCTCAGATTGCCTTTAATTATGGTCTGTTCACTGGGGGATTTGGCCTCCATTATGGATTGGAAAGAGCTGGTGCCCTCGTGGTCCCCGTTTCAGGAGGGAATACTGAACGACAACTCATGTTAATGCAGGATTTTGGCACGACTGTGCTGATTTCAACTCCTAGCTACTCTTTGTATATTGCGGAAGTTGCGGAGAAGATGGGTATAGATATTTCCACTTTAAAATTGAAGATTGGGCTGTTCGGTGGTGAACCTTGGACAGAGGAAATGCGTAGGGAGATCGAATCAAGGCTTCACATTCTTGCTACGGATAACTACGGCCTTAGTGAAGTCATGGGGCCGGGCGTAGCCGGAGAATGCACCTACAAATGTGGTCATCACATTGCAGAGGACCATTTCATCATTGAGACGATTGATCCCGATACAGGTGAAGTGCTCGAACCAGGTCAAGAAGGGGAGTTAGTCTTTACTTCTTTGACCAAAGAAGCCTTTCCAGTAATCCGGTTTCGGACCAAGGATATTTCTTGCATTAACCAGGAACCCTGTCAGTGTGGTCGGAGTACTGCTCGAATGAGAAAAGTTGTCGGTCGCACGGATGACATGCTGATTATTCGTGGGGTTAATGTTTTTCCCTCTCAAATTGAAAGCGTCCTGATGACCATAGAAGGGATCAGTCCACATTATGTGATCAATGTCCACAGGCGTAACTTCCTCGACGAATTGGAAGTCTTGGTGGAACTTAACCGTGAAGACCTTCTCGAGCCGTATTCTAAACTGGAAGACTTCTCGGGATACATCCGTCAGAAACTCCACAGTGTCCTTTCCATAAATGTGCGTTTGAAAATTGTCCAGCCAGGAACCTTGGAGCGAAGTGCTGGAAAAGCTAAACGGGTCTTTGATTATCGTGACCAACCAATGTAAATAATCGAGGGTAACCTTGTATAAAAGTCCTTGTTCCTCAGGGGACAGGGTCTTTTCTGTTTTTTTCCAAGTAAACACTGTTCGAAGACACAAAAAAACTTTATACTACAGTTGGATGTAACTTTTTGGAGGCAATTGCAGAGCATGACGATAAAAGCTTACCACAGCCTAAGTGAGAGGGTTCTCAATGAGGTACTGAACCTAGAGAATGTTTGTCTTGATTATGATAATCTCAAAGGGAGTCTTTTTTTAGATCCTTCCTTAAACTTTGATCAGACTATTAATAGTTTTCACCTTTGCTATGAAAAAGGTGAGTTGATAAGCATGATATCCATGTTCATCCCTACAAGGCAAGAGGCGGAGATTTCGGCTTATACTCTGCCTAAGTTTAGAGAAAATGGCTATTTCAAGGCGTTATTAGCGAATGCTGTGGAGGAATTAAGGAAATTTGAGATTCCGGACATCCTGTTTGTCTGTGAAAAACCCTCGATTTCGGGTAAAAAGGTCCTCGCAGCTCTCAATGCTGAGTATGAACATACTGAATATTTCATGAGATTCAATAAGTCAAGATATGCAGCAAGAGATACGTATCGTTTGTTATGGCGAAAAGCAGAGCTCAAGGACCTTGAAAAAACGATTACAACCAGCATGAGGATTTTCGATGATAGTTACGAAGATGCTAAGAGCTTATTGGAAAAGTGTTTCGAATCGGAAACTCGCGAACAGCATCTAGTCGTCTTAAACGATGAGATCGTTGGGATTGGTTCAGCAAATATAGAAGGAGAAGACGTGTCGATATTTGGTCTGGGGCTTATCCCTGAATATCGGGGCCAGGGATACGGAAATGAGCTGCTCCACCTAATCATAGACGATTTATTGCAAAGAGGAAGAACAGACCTCACGATTGAGGTAAATAGTGAGAATGCAAATGCCTTAGGACTATACCAAAAAACCGGTTTTTATATCGAGGTTGCTTATGAGTATTACCGTAAAAAAGTTTGCTGAATAAGTTAACTTTTTTGGGAGAAATGAAAGGGAACGTGGACTTATGTGTTTGATCTTTTTTGCCTATGACTGCCACCCGCACTATCGCTTAATACTAGCAGCTAATAGAGATGAGTATTTTCATCGACCGACAGAACGTGCTCATTTCTGGCAGTCTAACCCTCGTGTCTTAGCGGGTAGAGATTTAGAGATGCTGGGAACCTGGATGGGAATAACTCGTTCAGGCCGTTTTGCAGCACTGACAAACTTTCGAGATCCCTTAGCACAGATTACGAATGCGAAATCTAGAGGAACGTTAGTCAGTGGCTTCTTATGCATGAATGAATACCCAATCAGATACCTACAAGAAGTCGAACTTAGCCGAGATCTCTATAATCCGTTTAATCTCTTAGTGGGCGATTCATCGAATCTAATGTATTATTGTCATCAAACGTCGGAAGTTAAGGTTCTCAAGCCTGGGATATATGGTCTTAGTAATCATCGTCTTGATACTCCTTGGCCTAAAGTCCAAAAAAGCAAACAAGCTTTAGCAAATTACATAAACAATAAAACCTTGATCGAAGCTCAGGCACTCTTTGAAATCTTAGCAGATGATAAAATGGCTCAGGATCACGAATTGCCGGATACTGGAATTAGTTATGAGTTCGAGAAATTGCTATCCTCAATCTTTATTCAAGGAACTGATTATGGAACTAGGTCTTCGACGGTTCTATTAATTGGTCGCAACGATCGTGTGACCTTTAAAGAGAGAAGTTTTATGCAAAGTCCAAAAAACTTTGTTGATGTTTGTTATGAGTTTGACTTAAAAAGTAGAAACCAACTGAACTCCTCTTTATAGCCTTCATAGCTTCAGATAGCTATTTCCTAAATAGCGACAGTATGAAAATGCGAATGTCAAAGAACAAATAATAAATAATAAATAATAATAAAGAAGGTACTGCGATGTTAAACAAGAATCAGAAACCTGTGATCCTTGCGGAGCAGGTTCAATCTTCGCTTGCTAATCTCGAGCCACTCTCTAGGAAAGTATTCTTGTCTCTTAAACCACCCAGCCCACAAGATAACCGAGCGGATGTCGACCAAGTGCGCCATACGCTGGAGCGAAGCTACGGCTTGGTCAGTGTGCCTCTAGCACTTATGCCAAGGATACCGGGCATATGCCGGAGCGCCAATTGGCAGATCACAGCCACCTTGGGAGATACTGGACAAGGTTGGACCTTAATTGATATAGAGCCTGGAGATACTACCCAAGAGCACTTCGGGCTGGCTATAGACATTGGAACGACAACTGTGGTTGTGTACTTAATTAATCTCTGTGATGGCACAGTCCTTAGGCATGCCGCAGACTATAATGACCAAATTGTTATGGGTGAGGACATTTTGACCCGCATTCGTCATGCCGCAGAACTTGACGGTTTAGCAAGGCTGCAGAAAGCGGTTGTGGATACCTTAAATCGATTGATAAAGCGTCTTTACCCGCTTACTAGCAAAACAAGTAAAATTACCGCTGCAGCTATCGGGGCCAATACGACTATGATTCATCTCTTGCTAGATCTGGACCCAGCTTCTATTTGCCGCGCTCCCTATACTCCAGTCGTTAACAGGCCAGGAATAATTCCGGCCAGAGAAATAGGACTTGAGATTCACCCCTCAGCCCCAGTCTATTGCCTGCCTAGTATCGGAAGTTATCTTGGTGGAGACGTCATAGGGGGAATATTAGTCAGTGGTATGCATCAACAGTCGGACATTTCCCTGTTTGTGGACATTGGCACGAATGGGGAGATCGTACTAGGGAATGAAGAGTGGCTTGTCGCTTGTGCCGGAGCAGCTGGGCCCGCTCTAGAAGGTGGGGTTACAACCTATGGAATGCGAGCAGAACCAGGAGCGGTAGATCATGTTTCCATAGATCCGAAGACTGGCTGGGTGGACTATTCGACCGTCGGCAATCTCCCTGCCCGAGGTATCTGTGGCTCGGGTTTGGTGGACACACTTGCCGAACTTTTCCTTAACGGCTTCATTAATCGATCTGCTCGTTTTCAGAACGGTCAGCAGGAATTTGTCGTCGTCCCTGCCCATAAAACTGCCTCAGGGGAAGACATTGTTATTTCGCAAGTCGATATTAACAATTTCATGGCTACGAAAGGGGCTGTCAACGCGGCTACGGATCTGTTAATGGAAAATGTCGGCTGTGCTTGGCAAGAAATTAGCCATTTCTATGCCGCTGGAGCGTTTGGGCAGTATTTGCCCATCGAGTCAGCCGTTACCATCGGTCTCTACCCGGACCTTCCGCGTTCAGCGATTGTACGCCTGGGCAATAGTTCAGGTGAAGCAGCTCGCCAAGTGCTCCTATCCCGTACCAAGCGACTGGAAGCAGAAGGGATCGCAGGGAAGGTGACTTATTTCGAGCTGAATGCTAATTCCGCTTTCATGGATAAGTTCAGTGGCAGTAAATTTCTTCCTCATACCGACTTAGATCGTTATCCTAGTGTCAAAAGACGTCTGCAAACACGCGCCTAACCTCAGAGTAAGGTTTAATAAACACCGAGTAAAAAAGCAGAAGATCCTACAATGCAATAGGATGAAGCCCCTGTCGCGGCAGGTCTTCATACCTTTTTAAAGGGTTTCGCTGACAAGGGCTGACCACTTTTTCCCTTTATAAGCGTTATAGCCTCGTGTATGGGCATACCCGTAAATTTTAGTACCCATAGAATCTTTTTCAAAAAGATAACCGTAGGTTTCCCCTTGAATCGCAAGTTGAGCCGCCTTAAGATGCTTTAAATTCTCAGTGAGAATACCCTTGCGGTTTCGGCAGGCAATCACGTAGCCAGAGTTGTTAATAATGAATATGTCCCCGTTCTTCCCAATGCGAGCGGAATCGATAATGTCGTAGATATAGTCCCAGTTGAATCGTGTAGAAAAATACCCCAATACTTGGCCCTCGTCACTAAGGATAGGGCAGGTATAAGCCACGGTATGTGACTTACCAACCGTCGAATAGTAAAGATCACTTACCGATATGGCGTTTTCAGCCTTGGCAATTATAAACCAGCTTCTATCCGCCATATTCTGACCGATGAGTTCGTGGTGAACACCAGCTGCAACGATTGTGCCTTCAGGATCCAGTACATAAAGATCAAGATAGACTTCATAAATGTCAACTAGCTTTTTTAAGAGAGCGTTTGCTATAGCAGTGCGATCGGAAGTGGTTTTACTAAAGCAGTTCTTTAATAGACGTAGAGAATTGCAAGTAATTTCGGATTGACTATTCGAGTACTTTCATAATTAATTCTCGTATTCGGAATTGGGCACTTCAAACGATAAATTGCTAAAGGTTAGCACATCCTTGAATTCGATAAAATTGTAGTGGTTTGTTTGGGCTTTCTCCATGAGGAGAGAGATGGGGGTCGTAGTCAGGATAACATCCTTGGGCTGGAGTAATTGGTCGATTAGGCCAAAATGCTGGGAGTTAAAGCGGATAGCAATGTGAATCTCATTTTCCCAAGTTATCTGAAGGACATAGGCATCCTTAAGTTCAGTTGCAAACCAATGATAGGTATATCCAGAAAGGCCAGACTGGTTGACTGCCCTGACTTGTTCACCAAATTCCTTAACATATAGAATAAGCACATCGCGACCATTTTCGAGTTTGCCAAAGGCAGATTGTTCAGGTGAATAAGCCTGAGTATACATCGAAATCCCCCAATTCATTTGCCACTTCTTAGCTTGATTCAATATGCTGTTATTATAGACTATTTATTTGAGAGAATAAAGTAACTTAAGAGGGAAAAACGTCACTTAGCAGGAAATTCATCACTGAAGAAGTGTAATTTAAGCTTGAGATATTGGATAAATAAAGATTGCGGAAAGAAGGAAAATCAATGGAAAACTCTTGTGGAACGACGAAGGCTAATGTCTTTGAGACCACCGAGGTGAATGGTATCCCTGTGTATTATGGTGCAGGAGTTAATCCCGTTAATTCCCCTGCTCAGTTTTTCGTGGCTTGGGGCAAGGGGGTTCTGGCCAGTGGTTTGATTCACACCTTTAACAGTCAATCAGAGGAACAAGGGGCATTATGGTTTATTGATGAAGACGAGGCTGAGGCCCAATATAACAGGATACAGAAGCTCTTGGCAGGCTTAGCATAGACTAACATCTGCACTCAAAAGCGCAGGAGCTCAGATTATGTATATCGGTTTTTTCGAACATTCTTAAGATTACAATAGCAAACGTTCGAAAAAAATGTTGACCTCTGTCTGGATTTCTAGTAAAATGTAAACAGACAAGTGAATATTAGTTCATATAATAGCAGAGATAAGGTCTGCAAGTTTCTACCGGGCTGCCGTAAAATTGTCCGACTATGAGCGAAAGTGTACCTAGGGCAACGAGTCCAAGTAACACAGATAGTTATGACTTATCCAGGAGGTCAATATCTGTATTCGGATTATTCCGTTGAGTAAATTTGCGATTGGCAAACCCAGGCTGACAGGTTTCTCTCACTTCATCTGAGTAGAATCTGTTCGCTTGGGTTTTCTTTTTGTACACTTAGATCCAGCCTATTCGTTTTAACAGCACATCACTAGTGATAATTCTAGAACATACGGCCTACCAATGAAGGGAGGATATCGAAAGTCGTCGATAATCTAGAGTAAGATAGGCTTAGTCTTGTGAATTCATTGATGCACACTGATAAATGAGTGATCAATTAGTGGGATATTGGAAATGCTTAATAATAATGCAATAGTAAATGGAGGAAGAACACTAATGCGTAATAAAGAAATGTTACTAGTCCCAGGGCCAACACCAGTTGTAGATGAAATATATGATGCTTTATCCAGTGAGACAATGGGGCACACTGATCCTCGATTTGCCAAGATTTTTAAGAACAGCATAGAGTTAAGTAAGCAAATGTACAACACGGATGGAGAAGTTTTTATTATTGCGGGTTCAGGGACCTTGGCGATGGAAATGGCTATTATCAATACTGTTGCTCCAGGGGAGAAGTTGTTAGTCGTCAGCCATGGCTATTTTGGGGACCGCTTTATTCCATTGGCAAAAGTTTTCGGTATCCAAGTGGAGGCTCTTCAAGCGGAGTGGGGCCAGCAGATCAGTAAGGAATTAGTGGAAGAAAAATTGGCTGAGGGTGGTTTCAAGGCAGTAACCGTGACTCATGTTGACACGTCAACTGGAGTTATGGCAAATGTTGAAGACTTACTCCCGGTAGTTAAAAAAGCAGGTGCGCTCTTTATTCTTGATGGAGTATGTGCTTCTGCTGCCTTAGAAGAGGATATGCAAAAAACATACGGACACCCAGATTACAAGATAGATGTTGTGTTAACCGGCTCCCAGAAAGCGATTGGGGTTCCACCGGGACTTGGAATTGTGGCTTTTGGACCAAAAGCTTTGGCTGCACGTGAAGCGATGCCTTCAGTAATGGGGTACTATACAGATATTAAGAATTGGCTTCCAGTTATGAACGAGCCTGTGAAATACTTTGCTACGCCCCCGGTTAACATGATCTATGCCTTTAATAAGGGCATGGAGATGGTTATGGCCGAAGGACTTGATACCCGTTATCGTCGCCATTTAGCTTTAGGACGAGCAGTGAGAGCCGGTCTTAAAGTCTATGGCATGAAGCCTCTTGCTGCTGAAGATGTTGCGGCTCCGACATTAAGTTGTATAATCTATCCTGAGGGTTTAAATGATGCGGAGTTCCGTTCAAAGTTAGCTTCGAAAGGCGTGGTCGTGGCTGGGGCTTTAGCTGCTTTAGCTGGAAAGGCTTTCCGAATTGGGCATATGGGCAATGCCACTGAAGAAATGTTTATTAAAGCACTAGAACTCGTTGGTAGGACTCTTCAAGAGATGGGGTATGAGGCCAACATCGATGCTGCAGTCGACGAGTTCAAAGGAATTTATCACTCGGCCTAAAGGTACTTTATTACCGCGACTTGAATAACATAAGGACCTTTCTCGTACTAGTCAGAAATTACCAATTAAGGCGACCGCCGGCGACTGATGTCTTGGCGTTCGCTATGTTTTTTTAAGAAACAAAGCTGTAAGAATGAACTGGCAGCCTTGTTTTTAAACAATCATGCAAAGTATAATGATTGGAGAATAAGCTATCAGATCGAACAATCTACATAAAATAGTAATTAATGTTCGGAAAATGTGTTGACCTCTGTAATTATATCTTGTAAAATAAACTCAAGATCAACAAATGAATAGTGTTCATATAGTAGCAGAGATATGGTCTGCAAGTTTCTACCGGACTGCCGTAAATGGTCCGACTATGAGCGAAAGATGTACTAGGGCATAGTCCTTATATGTACAGATCCAAAGACTTTCTTAGTACTAGTCAGAAAGTATAACTTTTCGTTGCATACTTTCTGAAGCATAAGTGCAACTAAGGCTACCGCCTGCGCCTGATGGCTTGGCGCTAGCCAAATTTTCTTTAGAAGTCTAACTTTGTTTTTGGATTAAACCGCAGGGTCATCCCAGGCGGGCAGATTTCTCTCACCAATTTGAGTTGAAAACTGTTCGCCTGGGTTTGTTTTTTCTGCAAATTACTATAGGTAATGTAAGGAGGAGTAGGCGTGTTTACAATCCTTGATTTGGTTCAACCAGATAACCTAGCAGAAGCTTATCAGATCCTATCTGATAAACAAAATAACACCATTCTTGGGGGCTGTGCTTTTCTGAAGATGGGTAAAAAACGAATTAATAAAGGAATAGATCTTACGAACCTTAATCTTAGTTATATTCAGGAGAAAGATGGTTTTATAGAGATCGGGGCTATGACAAGCCTCAGAGAACTTGAAACTCACCCCTTGGTAAAGGAATATTATAATGGGGTGCTTCCTAAATCCGTTCGGGACATCATCGGAGTGCAATTTAGAAACGGCGTTACTGTGGGTGCTTCGGTTTATTCTAAGTACGGTTTTTCTGATTTGATCACGGCGTTGTTGTCCTTGGATACGGAGGTTGAGTTATTTAAGGCTGGAAGAATGCCCTTGGTGGACTTCCTAGCTAGGCCAAAAGAAAAGGACCTGCTCGTTAGATTATGGATTAAGAAAACTATGCGTCAAGCAACCTACCTGAGTTTTAGAAATTCTGCCAGCGATTATTCGGTCTTAAATGTGGCAGTCTCTACGCTTGATAATCGGTGGACGATCGCGGTGGGCGCCAGACCGAGTAGAGCCGCTATTGCCGTAAGTGCTTCCGCAATGTTATCTCAGGATGTTCTAACGTCAGAGAAGATTGAAAAGGTAGCGCAAAGAGCATCAGAAGAAATATCGTTTGGAACGAATACGAGGGGAACGGCCACTTATCGGAAAGCCCTTTGCAAAGCGCTTGTCAAACGGGGAATAATGGAGGTGTTGGCATGAAAATCGAACTAACGATTAATGATAAAGTGGTTAAATGGGATGTTGCAAACGATGAGTTTCTAGCGGATACCCTAAGATCCCATGGACTCTTGAGTGTTAAAAAGGCTTGTGAGACAAGTTGTTGTGGGCTTTGTACTATTTGGATTGATGGTAAATCGATGCTTTCATGTTCGATACTTTCTTTGCGGGCACACGGTAAGAAAATCACAACCATAGAAGGACTTCCCAAGGAAGCAGAGGAATTTGCTCGAATACTCAGCGCGGAAGGGGCAGAACAATGCGGTTTTTGTAGCCCTGGTTTTATCATGAATGTGCTAGCAATGAAAAATGAGCTGGTCAATCCTACCGAGGAAGAAATTATTCACTATTTAACGGGCAATTTGTGCCGCTGCACGGGTTACATGGGACAGCTTAGGGCGATAAAGACCTATCTGGGGGTGGCTTAGGGTCAACAACCACTACCCTAAAGGGATAGTGGCTTGTAGGTAACTACAAGCCACAGGTTGACTAGACTAAGCATTAACTTGCTACGTTATGTAAGCCATCATACCCGTGGACGTTTATCCTAATCTACGGCTCTATGGTCTAACATTAAACAGTTTTGCGTGGTAGAAACAGTGTGTTAGACATGACAAACTTATGTAACTTTGTCTAAGGATAGTTAACTCTGAAAGGAGATAGGCTTTATGTTAGTCTATGTTTTAAATCAAAAGAGTGAACCATTAATGCCTTGTAGTCCTTCTAAAGCAAGAAAACTCTTGAAGCAGGACAAGGCAAAGGTCATTAAAACAGAACCCTTTACGATTCAGCTATTACACGGTTCAAGTGGGTATAAGCAAGAAATCATCCTTGGCGTTGACGCAGGGAGTAAAGTCGTTGGTCTAACGGCAACAACCACTAAGAAAGAGTTGTTTTCGGCAGAAGTGCAACTAAGGAACGACATCGTTGATTTATTATCTACTCGAAGACAGAACCGACGAACGAGAAGAAATAGGCTGAGATACAGGAAACCACGATTCTCAAATCGAGTGAAGAGTAAAAACAAGGGATGGTTAGCACCCTCTATTGAAAACAAAATCCTAACGCATTTAACGATAGTTAGCAAGGTTTATAAGATACTGCCTGTGTCAAATATAATCGTTGAAGTTGCTAGCTTTGATATCCAGAAAATCAAAAACCCCAGCATCAGTGGCGTAGCTTACCAACAAGGCGAGCAAATGGATTTTTGGAACGTTAGAGAGTATGTTCTATTCAGGGATGGACATCACTGTCATGGTAAAAAAGGTTGTAAAAATAAGATACTCAATGTCCATCATATTGAATCTAGGAAAATTGGTGGAGATTCACCCAGTAATCTCATTACGCTTTGTGAAGAATGCCACGACGACTTCCATAAAGGCAAGTTGAAGTTAAACCTCAAGCGAGGACAAACGTTCAAGGACGCTACCTTCATGGGGATTATGAGGTGGAGTTTTTACAACAAACTGAAAAAACTATATCCAGCCGTAAGTATGACGTATGGCTATATCACTAAAAACACAAGAATCACCCATAGCTTGCCAAAAGAACACAGGATTGATGCATTATGCATAAGCGGTAACCCCCTAGTTGAAAGGCTAGACCACTTCTACTTCTTGAAGAAAGTAAGGTGCCACAATAGGCAAATTCACAAAGTAAACCTCTTAAAAGGTGGTGTTAAGAAGCTAAATCGAGCTCAATACGAGGTTAAAGGATTTAGGCTATTTGATAAGGTTCAGTATCAAGGGAGGCTTTACTATATCTTTGGACGAAGAAACAGTGGCTTCTTTGACATTAGAACGCTAGACGGGACTAAGGTAAACAAAGGGAGTGTTAGCTGCAAATCGCTCAAGCTAATTGAGAAAAGAAAAACTATATTAACTGAGAGGAGGATGGCGGGTTAGGGTATGCGTAAGGCATTCCTCCACTACCCTAAAGGGATAGTGGTTTCCTGCCAAGCCATTATGAAGAGCGTTGGTCAAAGCATTCGTAAAATTGATGGAATTGCAATTGCCATGGGTAAACCCGTGTATACTGAGGATTTAGTAATGTCTAATGCCTTAGTGATAAAAATCCTAAGAAGCCCACACGCTTATGCCAAGATAACTTCGATTGATATTTCAAGGGCTAAGAGTTTAGAGGGGGTAGAATGCATCCTTACCTACAAGGATGTTCCAAATGAACGATTTACCCTAGCTGGTCAATCATATCCTGAACCCTCGCCTTACGATCGTCTAATCCTCGATCAAATCCTTCGCTATGTAGGGGATGAAGTGGCGATCATAGCAGCGGTCGATGAAAAAACGGCGCTGTTGGCGATAAAAAGGATCAAGGTTGAGTATGAGGTAATGGAGCCTGTTTTAGATTTTGAGCAGGCTATCGGGCATTCCTCAGTCGTTCATCCTGAAGAGAACTTGAGCTGTAACTTTGAGATTGGATTGCAAAAGGAAAAAAATATTACGTCTACCTCTCATGAAGAAGTTGGAGATGTTGAAGAAGAATTTAAGCGTTGCGCCGTTGTGGTAGAGGATGTCTATTATCCACAAGCCCAGGCTCACACTATGATGGAAACCTATCGAGCCTTTAGCTATCTGGATCATGCGGGAAGGCTGATCGTGGTCAGCTCAACCCAAGTTCCCTTTCATATTAGAAGACAGTTAGCAAGAGCGTTGCAGCTTCCCGCAAGTAAAATTAGGGTAATCAAGCCTAGAATTGGTGGTGGTTTTGGCGGAAAACAGACGGGAGCCGTCGATATCTTTACAGCCATCGTAACTCTAAAAACAGGAAAACCGTCGATCATCATTTATGACCGAAAAGAAACCTTTAGCTGTACGACAAGCCGTCATGCTATGAGATTAAACGTCAAATTGGGTGCCGACCAAGATGGAATTATCAGAGCGATCGATATGCAGGTTTTATCGGACACGGGAGCGTATGGAGAGCATGCTCCGACTGTTTTAAGCTGCGTAGGCCATTACACCCTGCCACTTTATAGTAAAACTAGAGCAGTACGATTTGACGGGAAGGCCGTTTATACAAACAAAATGCCGGCAGGCGCTTTTAGGGGATATGGCGCAACTCAGGGTACCTTCGCCTTAGAATCAACCGTAAATATGTTAGCTGAACGATTAAAGATGGATCCGACAGAAATTCGTTTAAAAAACATCAGTAAAGTAGGGGAAACTTTTCTTACGGGTCAGGGGGTTATGCTAGGCAGCTCGACTTTGGATCGATGTATAGAAAAGGGTAAAGAGCTGATTGGTTGGGAGAAAAAATTTCCGCGCCGTGAAGTCAGTCCCAATAAAGTAAGAGCAGTAGGTATGGCGATCACGATGCAGGGCTCCGGGATTGCCAATATCGGGACTGCCTCAGCAGAAATTCGCTTAAACGATGATGGAAACTTTACCCTTCTCACAGGAGCAACGGATATGGGAACAGGCTGCGATACGATTCTTAGCCAGATGGCCGCTGAGATTTTGGAGATTCCTATGGAGAAGATCATTGTGAACGCCGGAGATACAGATACTTCTCCCTATGATCCGGGGTCCTATGCTTTAAGTACAACCTATGTTGCGGGGACTGCCGTCGTCAAAGCGGCGGAAGACCTCAAAAAGAAGATTATAGAACAGGGAGCTAAGCTCTTAGGGGTTTCTCCAGAAAACGCTCAATTCGACGGCTTAGCGGTCCGAACAGATGACGGGGATCAAGAAATTAGTCTTAGAAAAATAGCAGAGCTTACCGTGCTGGGCGCAGGGAAACTTCAGCTCATTGGATATGCGACTCACGGAAGTGACGTTTCACCGCCACCCTATATAGCCGGTTTTGCAGAAGTAGAAGTAGACCGAGAAACGGGAAAGGTGGAGTTGATCGACTATGTTGCAGTCATCGACTGTGGTACTGTGATTAACCCTAATCTCGCTCGGATTCAAGCCGAAGGTGGAATTGCCCAAGGAATTGGAATGGCTCTTTATGAACAAGTGAGATATGATGAGATCGGCAAGATGGCTACCAATACCTTCATGCAATACAAAATCCCCACTCGTCAGGATGTCGGGAAAGTTCGGATAGCGTTTGAAGAGAGCTATGAACCTACGGGTCCATTTGGTGCAAAATCGATTGGGGAAGTTGTTGCAAATACTCCCCCGCCCGCTATTTCTCATGCGATTTATAATGCAGTCGGAGTTCGAGAAAACCATTTGCCAATTACCCCAGAAAAGGTCTTTTTAGGAATGCAGAAACTATAAACACTTGGAGACTGGGTTGAAGCTGCTTATGCTTTTACCTAGTCTCCTTTTAGTCATCCAGTCACTAAGTTGTATTTACTGGGGACAGCGTCAAACTCGTTGATGATGGTGTATAGTTTTGCACATCTTTTGTCATGACTCTTTTTGCCTTAGCAAAAGAAATTATCCTATTCTAATTTCATGTTATAATAGTATGAGAAGGAAAGGATGTAATGCAGTGGGAAGAGTCGTAAGATCAAGAAAAATATGGATAGGAATTGGATTGTTTTTGTTGGGGATCTTAATACCATATTGGTTAAAACCTCAACTTATAGGATTGGATCAATTACTCCAAACGATGAACCAAAAAACAGACGGCAGTGCGTTAATGGTTAATGCCTTTCTCATTGTGTCAATTAATACCATTATATCCATACCTCAGTTCCTCAGCGTGGTGATGTTGGGAGATGGGATGGCAGATGCTTTCAATCGTTCTGGATTAAAAACCATCATTCCCCTAACTGTAGTACCCCTCGCTTATGTGATCGTCAATCTGATGACTCCATTAAACTATAGTTTTGGGGCCACAGATATTTTTCTTTGGCTATCGATTGTAGTGATGCAGAAACTAAGCAAACAAAAATTGAATATGGGGATGAAGCTACTGGTTTTCTCCCAATTGATTTTTGGTGTTGCTTGGTTAAATCAAGTTCCTTTTCTTACCCCTTATGGTTTCGGACTAGGTTCCTTATCGATAAAAATAAAACAGGCAGCGATTCAAATTGGATTTGGTCAGGTTCTTGCACTTTATGCGAATGTGTTGTTTTTTATCTTCGTAGCAAGTGCTATTACTTTATGGATTTATTTGATTTTATATATGGAGAAATGGGCTATTTCGCAAGACCTACACCGTGCCCAACTTGAAGCCAATGAATCTCGTTCAGGACGTGAAGTTCTCCATCTTGTCCACGACCTTAAAACTCCGCTT
>NZ_JUEE01000145.1:0-69723 GCF_000802135.1 Desulfosporosinus sp. BICA1-9 | reverse complement strand
GAGATTAACTTTATCAAGGAAGAAAGCGGCAAAATGCTGCTTAGCAACGCCGTTGAGATCGGAGGTTGTCTGACGGAAGCCAAAGAGCTGGTACCCCATGGGGAGTGGCTCAAATGGCTGACTGAATCAGTGAGTTACTCCCGAAGCACAGCCAGCAGACTGATGAAAACCTTCCGGGAGTACGGGCCTATCCTCTCCTCCCCCGACGGGGGAGAGAGCTCAAATGGTGCACCGGTGCAACATTTGAACTACACCCAAGGGCTCCTACTGTAGTATAATGTGGTTAATATGGAAATGTTTCCCTGTAAGTAATAAAGCCTGCTTATCTTCTAGAGCTTTTTTACTAACCTCAAGTTCTAAATTCGATTGTGCCAATAACAACATAAGCCGTTTGTTATCTACTAAATTAACTATTTGTCTGATGCTTATTAAAACTTGCATGCTGAGGAGACAAAAGCTATGGTAGAAATTTTCCGGAAAATAGTTGACATAAATCAAAAAATTATATATATTAAAATATAATATGATATTTTAGTATTCAAAGGAAAAGATCAAAGAAATACAATTTAACAAATTCTTTGTCGACCGTAGCGGTACTTGTCCAAGGGGGATAGTGCACGCAGTATTAATACGACGGTCTTTTTTGTTGTTATATCTGGTAAGTTTGCTGGTCCAAAAACTGATAGAGGAGCCTTCTTTAAACAGAATGAAACTTAGCTTCACCCATGCAAATTACCGTGAATTTTCATCTGGTCTGCGCATTGGCAAAGCTTGAGGGGCGAACTTATAAGACGCTACATGGGGCAAACATTTAGATTACAGAGCTGTCTGCAACAAGAACAGATACATCCTGAGTAAAGTTAATCACACCTTGTCCCGTTGAACTCAGATTTTAAGACCGATTCAGATGCCGTTGTGGCCCCTCATGAAAATACTTATATTGGGTCGTAAGGTGAGGTGACGATATATTCAACATTTATACCATGCTTGGGAAGATTTTGTTATAAAGGGGATTACTAATAGTACGATAGCCCAGGTAAATCCTATAATCAAGTTGTCTTGGCAACGTTGCCTGGCGAGAAATTTAAACCCGGAAATGGTTCAAACCGCACGAATTTCCGAACACGGGATAGAGATTCGGAGAAAATATAATCGAAAGCTTATTGAAGTGGCTAAACCTTTTTTGGAGAGACTCTATCAGTTGGTAAAAGGCTCGGGCTTCGTTGTTATTTTACTTGACCATGAGGCCTGTATACTTGAGCTTTTAGGGGACCAATATATCTTAGATCAAAACAGTAATTTTCAAATTGGTGAATTCTGGGACGAAGAGAACAAAGGAACGAATGCTATGGGCCTAGTAAAAATTGAGGAAAAACCACTTCAAGTTTTTGCGACAGAGCATTTTTCCCGAATGAACCATGGGATTACTTGTTCGGGGGCGCCTATCAGGGGAGAAAACGGCGAAATGATAGGAATTCTAGATGTTTCTGGAGATTATCATCATGCTCACGCTCATACATTAGGGATGGTCGTCGCAGCAGCCGAAGCAATCGAGAATTTACTGCGCTTGGAGTCTGCGAATGCGGAAATCGTTCGCGCTTATAATAATGTTAATGCTATCTTGCAGTCTATGTCAGAGGGGCTTATCTCTTTTGATGAAGCAGGAAGGATTACCAGGTTGAATCCGGTTGCGTATAAAATTTTGCATATTAACTCTGAGAGCTACAAAGGTCAATTGATTGGCGATCTTCTAAAAAACTCATATATTTCGACTGTAATGCTTAATGAAGGGCGTACGATTATTGACCGCGAGATTTCCCTCGACACAGGGTACGGGCAGGTGCGCTTTTTGTTTTCAGGGCAACCTATTATTGACAAAAACCTAGAAGTCTGTGGTGGTGTGGCAATCCTTCGGGAAATAAAAAATGTACACCGCTTAGTTAATAGAATAGTTGGGGCAAGAGCACATTTTACGTTCGAAGACATTATTGGACAAAGCGCGTCACTGCTAAAAAGTATCCAAGTGGCTAAGGCTGTTGCAGATAGCATGTCCTCAATCTACTTACAGGGCGAAAGCGGCACGGGTAAAGAAATGTTTGCCCAAGCTTTACACAATGCCAGCCCGGTCAGTCGTGGTCCATTTGTTGCCATTAACTGTGCAGCCATCCCGCGGGAGCTTATGGAGAGTGAACTTTTCGGATATGAAGAAGGTGCATTTACCGGGGCAAAGCGCGGGGGCCGGCCAGGTAAATTTGAGTTGGCCAACGGAGGCACGATTTTTTTGGATGAAGTCGGGGACATGCCATTAGAGACGCAAGTATCTTTATTGCGAGTACTTCAAGAGAAACAAGTTGTTCGTATTGGGGGATTTAAGCCTATTGCGGTTACCATTAGAGTGATTGCGGCAACCAATAGGGATCTGAAGGAAGAAGTTCGGAGGGGTAATTTTCGGGAAGATCTGTACTACCGCCTAAACGTTATTAATATTTCGGTGCCTCCTTTACGTCACCGAAAAGGAGACATCCTACTGTTGGTAGATTATTATATTCATAAATTTTCGCAGCTGCTCCACTTACCACTAAGTGAGCTTGACAGAAAAACTGCTCAAGCGTTAGAGAACTATTTCTGGCCGGGAAATGTGCGCGAACTTTCTAATGCCATTGAACGTGCTGTGAACTTAGCAAAGGGACGAATCATTACGACCGAACATTTACCGGAGTCATTACAAGGCTTAAGCGAACCACCTGCGCAAGCCAAAAGCAATGTCTCCTCCATGGGGGAACTGGAGAAGACGCTAATCATTGAGGCCCTGGACATGGCAGGCTGGAATATTACCCATTGCGCTTCAGCGTTAGGCATCGCCCGTAATACACTTTACCGAAAACTAAGAAAGTACCATATTTCCATCCCAAACGCTTAAATGGGTGTCAGGGCAATGGACAAAATTTGGTAGTTAAAAATACTGACCTTTTAGTCAAAAAGGGCTCTTTCGAAGTCGATCGAAGAGCTCTTTTTTGATTTGTCTGTTAAAACAATGTAACGTTCCAATTTTGAACAATGTATCAATTTTGAGCAATGTTTTATGTGCTCTAATACTCGTACAAGCACAGATCCGTTAATTAAAAACGTATTTTATACTAAATTGCGATAATTAAGATGAATTATAATATTCTAAAGGCAAATTGAGGGCTTGGCATGTTAGTTGCTATATAGGTATATGGGTACAATACAAGGGTACCCAAATAAAAAAATGGGGGGTTTTAAGTTCATGTCAAAAGGACTGTATACCAAAATGATCACGGAAGCCTTAGCAGCTCAAAAAGCAGATTTGAGCGTGATTAAGGCAAAAAGAGGTGGAGCGTTTAAAATTACTGACGCCAAACCGTATGTCGACGCCGTCAACGCGATGACCGTTGGAGAAGGACAAAGTCCTGAAGTGATTCGTCTTCATGTTGATTCTGTGAATGCCCATTATGAAACATTGTTACAACTCACAGATACGGTTCGTCCTGAAGACGATCCCTTCGTCGAGCATTACCAAACTCCACCTATCCTCGAAATCCTTTACGAAGTGGATCCGGCGTTCAGGGGTGCAGTAGAACAGTTCATCGAGGCGATTGCGTCAAATGAGGCTTTGATTGGCAAGGAGTCTTTACGACGCTATGGTGGTTTCTACGGTCCTACATGCGTGGTAGATTTTGCTTTCGTTCCAGGATCAACCAGTAACGTTGTGAACACTATTTTAACCGGCATGAATATGGAGACAAAATATAAGCAAGCCATTTTATCTTCAAAATCCTGGGGAATGAATACCTCTTATGGAATTGGTGCGGCTTTCGCAGCTGCGATCAATGCCGGATCGACGACAGCAAAGGCAGTCGAAGAAGAAATTGCCATGCTGCAACTAGTTTATGATCGCCCGATTGAAGCCCAAACAAAGTTAATGACAGATTTTGGACATTCCTCATTTGACGTCAAGAAATATATGGAAATCTATAAAGAAAGAATGCGCCCGGCGGTTGCAGCCGCGGTTAAGGCGGGAGTACATTACGGTAACATTGTCACCGTACCGGCGTATTGCGTAGGCGATGTAGCCCATCACATTTCGCAATCCATGTTTAACATGTGCAAAGATGACATGACTATGGCTATTATTGAAGCGACAACAGATGTCATGGAGCAAACCTTAAAGTTAGGCTTAGATCAAGGCTACAAGAGTCCTTATGATATTTTGAGCGTTGCAACAGGATCAACGGCTGCTGCCACAACTTACATCCTTGAAAAAGACGCTTTCACCGTACCGATGGTTGTTGATCTTCTTGCTAAACGTTACACAAACTTTGTCCAAAAATTTCCAGATCGCGGGCCTGCGGCTGAACTTCACAATGTAGACTTTATGGACATGATTAACCGTGGTAGTAAAATCTTGAAAACTGGAAAAGTAAAAGGAGTTCAGGTTCAACTAAGTGCTGTTGATGCCAATGAGGTGGTTGCCAATCCTCAGCGCTATACTTACCCTGCGTGCGGAATAACGGTACATTTCTCCTCGCTGATGCGTCTGGCAGATTTCCCTTGTCTTCTGACTAGCGAACCAGTGACAGCAACGTTAATGACCAACATTATCGCCTTAGATCCGACAAAAGCGGGTTCACCTGCAAGAGTTTGCAAAGACTGCGCTGTAGTCAGTTTAGTACAGCGGTGTAACTACTGTAACTGGAACAGTGCTGTTTAACAGCAAAACCGAATGCTCAGAGTAAATGGTAAGGAGAGTTGGAGGCGGCGCCAAAGCTGCCTCCTCTCGTCCCTGAATATTCGTAGCCCTATTGATCATAATCAAAAAAGGGGTGGTTAGAATGGCTTCATTGACTAAGAAATTCATTTCTGAATTAATTGGAACTTGGATGCTTGTTACGGTTGGTGCAGGATCTGCGGCAGTGACCCTGATGTTGGCTGAAGGGGAAAAAAAAGCTTCCACTTTTAATATCGGTATTGGTGCTTTAGGGGGTCTGGGAGATTGGTTAGCCATCGGTTTGGCTTTTGGAATTGTAATCGCGGCCGCCATTTACATCTTCGGACCGGTATCGGGAGCTCACATGAATCCGGCGGTTACAATTGCTCTCTGGATTAGTAAACGGTTTCCTACTGGAGAACTGATTCCCTATCTGGTGGCTCAATTTGTTGGTGCTTCTCTCGGTGCGGTCACAATATTGGCTATGCTCGGCAGCAAAGGGGCAACAGTCGGCGGTTTGGGTGCTCCCGGGCCTTTTCCGGGAATGAGCCTTACCGGCGTCTTCATTGCAGAACTGGTCGGAACGTTTATTCTGATGTTAACCATTATGGGGATTGCGGTCGATAAAAGAGCCCCTCAGGGTTGGGCTGGTTTGATCATCGGACTTATTGTTGCGGGCTTGATTACCACGATGGGAAACATTTCCGGACAAGGAATAAACCCTGCTCGTACTTTTGGACCGGTTTTTGTTGATAGCTTGGTGGGTGGTCCCAACGGTTGGTCAGTTTACTGGATTTATCTTGTAGCTCCCATTATCGGTGCGATCTTGGCGGTCTGGCTTTATGATGGTGTAGTGAAGGAAGATTGAGGGAAAATTGGCTAAATTTGAAAAATGGTTTCTTAGAAGGCAGGCTCCGTCTTTGGGGCTTGCCTTTTAAGAAAGAAGGCTATCGGTAGAAAAATACAGTTAACCGCAACAACAGTTTCCTACTTTGCCAGGGAAAGGTGATGAATGTATGCCGAAATTCTGGGTGAAAACAGGCGCCCGTTTACACCTCGGACAATTGGACTTAAATGGCTCGTTGGGTCGTCTTTATGGAGGTTTGGGCTTAGCTATTGATCAACCCCAGTTGGAGTTAACAGCGGAGAAGAAAAACGGACTTTGCATTGACAGTCCGGATTCTGAGAGAAGCAGGGTTAGGCTCATTGCTCAACAGTATCTCGAACATTATTCCTTACCTGGCGCTAAAATCAACATCATTCAGTCCCTGCCAAGTCACAGTGGTTTGGGTTCCGGGACTCAGCTCGCTTTGGCACTGGGTTTTGCTCTTACCCGTCTATACGGGTTGCAGCCGTCCCTGCTGGAACTGGCAGGGGTGACAGACCGGGAGGGAAGCCGCTCCGGAATCGGGGTAGCGGGATTTGAACAGGGAGGGTTTCTGGTTGACGGGGGAAAACCGACCACGGCCAGGGACAAAATGAATTTAACGGAGACAAAATTTCACGTTCCTCCGCTGCTCACCCGCCTCCCATTTCCTGAGGAATGGGCTGTCATTATAGCTATTCCTAATAAGGAAGAGAAAATGTTTGGTAGTAAGGAAGAAAAGGTCTTTAAGGGTATGTTGCCGATGGAGGAGCATATATCCGGTAAAATTAGCCGGCTTCTTCTTCTGAAGTTGCTGCCCGCATTAATAGAAAAGGACTTGGAACACTTTGGGCAGGCTGTGACTGAAATTCAGGAGTATTTAGGCGACTATTTTACCCCGGTGCAAGGGGGACGGTTTGCTACGGCCCAAGGTGCTCTAGTGGCGGACTACATGTTATCTCAAGGGGCTGCCGGAGTAGGCCAAAGCTCTTGGGGGCCAACGGTATACGGGTTTACGGATCAGAAGAATTTAGCTGCCTTAGTAGAAGGCACTCGCAATTTTATGGATAACCATGGTCAAGTGTGGGTGGCGCGGGCGGTAAATCGTGGCGCAGATTGGGGTTGGCGTTAGTTGTACTAACGGAGTTATTTTTAGATTAGGGGAATCAGGAGAGGAGTATAGGGGCACGATGACTGAACAGGGGAAAAGGATTGAATCAAGGATAGCCTGGGGGATAACAGGAGCCGGACATTTTTTGTCCTCGTGTTTCGATATTCTGCTCGCCATAAAACAGGCCGATGTATTTCTTTCCAAAGCAGCCAGAGAAGTTCTCCCCGACTACGGCTTATTTGAAAAGCTAAAACAGTCCCAATATCGTATCTTTTTAGATACAAGCGCCGGTTCCCGGCCGATTACAAAACTGTATACGGGAGAGTACAAGCTGGTTGTCATCGCCCCGGTGACTTCAAATTCTATTGCCAAGATGGCGAGTGGAATAGCAGATAATTTAATTACGAATCTATTTGCCCATGCCGGTAAGTGTCAAATCCCGACGATATTGCTGCCTTGTGATTCCAAACCGGAAATTAATTCGTTAACACCGCGGGGAGATCAGGTTATGGTCCATGCACGAAAGATCGACCTAGAAAATATAAACCGTTTAGCGGGCTGGCCCGGTGTGACACTGGTTGCCGACCCGGAACAATTAAAATCCCATTTGCATACTTTTCTTGTTTAAACAGAAAATATTATAGACAGCATATGTGCAGCTAAGGCTTCTGCCTGCGCCTAACAGCTGTCTAATCTCTTCCGGAAAAAGGTGTTGTTTCTATGGAGAAATATTTATTGATTACCGGAACTATTGCTTATCGGGCTCTTATAAAATTAATCGAAAAAACAAATCTTGAGATGCTGTTTGAGGTCAAAGCCCTTAAATGCACGGTGGCAGCGCTGATGACGACGGACTTCATCGCGCGCAAGCTTGGCGAGGAGCTTCTTTTAAGCGGAGAGGAAATTATCGTAATTCCTGGTTTGAGTCAAGGTTCCCTGGAACCTATCGTTCAAGCTACGGGCTGCCAAGTCCGGAGAGGCCCGGCTGATTTAAAGGATCTGCCTCCTTTTCTAAAAGGAGAGCAGTACCCGAACCGTTCCACTCCGGAACCCGAACAAGATCAGATGACTTCACCTATCCAGATTCTCGCTGAAATTGTCAATGCCCCTAGGATGAGCCTATCCCAAATTGTAGAAAGAGCTTACTACTACCGGGAGAGCGGAGCCGAGATCATCGATATCGGAGGGGATGTCGATCAGCCCTTTCCCCATCTGCGGGATGTTATCCGAACCCTTAAAGCGGAAGGCTTTAAGGTAAGTATTGACAGCCTCCAAGAAGAAGATATTCTGGCAGCGAATCGGGCCGGAGTGGATTTAGTGCTCAGCTTGAACTCGAACAATCTGGAGCTGGCTAAAATTCTGGATTGTCCGGTGGTGCTAATTCCTGATGATGGGGAAGACTTAAGTTCTCTGTACCGTAACCTGGAGACATTGACCAAGTGGAATACGCCCTGTATTCTCGACCCTATTCTACCTCCTTTGACGATGGGTTTGGTCGAAGGCATCAGCCGGTACCGCAAGCTCAGACGAGATTTTCCGGAATGCCCTTTGCTTATGGGTTTGGGAAATGTGACAGAACTCATTGATGCAGACAGCACGGGAATTAATGCTCTGATGGTTGGTATGGCCACCGAGCTTAACGTGAATTACATCCTTACGACGGAAGTAAGCCACCGGGCCCGGGGCGCAGTTAGGGAAACAAGTCTGGCCCGAAAGTTGATGTATCGTGCCATCACGGAGGGAAGGATACCCAAGCATCTGGATTATAGCTTATTAACCATTAAAGATCCTTTTGGCAATTCGTATGAGGCAGCAGAATTAAGGGAGATGCAGGCGGAGATTAAGGATAAAAATTATCGTATTTTTGTGGATGACCGCTTTATTTACATTTTTAACGCTTTTATTTTCTTTCAGGGGACTTCTGCGCAAGAACTTTTTTCCCGGCTCAGTATTCAAGATTCCAATCATGCCTTCTATCTTGGCCGAGAGTTAGGGAAAGCGGAGATGGCTTTGCGTTTAGGCAAAAAATATGTGCAGGATGATCCGCTGCGTTGGGGGTTATATCAGTGAAGGGAAAGGCAACGGATGCAGGTGAATTATTATGATTCTTGAAACTATCCTTTCGTCTATCAGTCATGATGGTATTGTGAATTTTGCTCCGATGGGCTTGCACATTTCCGATACAGATCTCGAACGCTCTCCAGTCAAACGGATCGTTTTCCGCCTTTATCCAGGTTCACAAACTTACGAGAATCTGAAAGCGACAGGACAGGGCGTTATCAACTTCACGGACGATGTTTTGGTTTTTGTGGAAACAGCTCTTTACTCTGGCTGCCCGCCATCTGTGCCTTCCCAAAAAGTTCGACCACCGAGTATGGCGCATGCGAGTACAATCTGGGAATTTACGGTTACCCGTTTTGATCCATCCACCGAACCGGCTTTCCTAGAGGGAAAGATTGAGCATCGTGAGCAAAGGGGAGGATTTGCCGGATTCTGCAGGGCTCAAGGGGCCGTTTTGGAAGCGGCTATCGCAGCGACCCGCTGGCAATGGCTGCCAATGGGGAAAATAATCGATCCTTGGCCCGTGTGGTTGGAATTGGTTCAGAAAACGGGCGGAAACCGGGAACGGGAGGCATTTAACAAAGTAGGCAGCTTTTTGGTCGGTAAGGGAATTCAGGTGCCGATAGTTTCCGGGGACGGAAGAAAAGCAAGCTTGTGATGAAGCCAAGGGTTAGGGATAGGCGGCAGTTAGGCGCCAGATATATTTAACAGGGAGGGTTTAGTATGAAAAAAATCTTAATTCATCTCGAATCAGATTCTAAAGCGAGTGTCTTTGATCAGATTACGGCCTACGATGCCGGAGCGGATCAGGTGTTGGCCTATGGAGGGGTTCAGCTGGAGGAAGTTGCGAATCTTGTGTACGGGGCAATCTTTACCCGGGGCGGAGAAGGATTGCGCAATACGGCCGTATTTATAGGCGGCACCCAGGTGCCGACGGCGGAAAAGCTGATGAGAAAAGTCCTTGACACGTTTTTTGCGGATTTCCGGGTCTCGGTGATGTTTGATGCCAATGGCTGTAATACGACGGCGGCCGCTTTAGTGCATAAAATTGCTCGGGGGCGGGATCTTAAGGGCAAGAAAGCTCTGATCCTGGCCGGTACGGGTCCGGTGGGGATCCGGGCGGCTACGCTGCTGGCGCAGGAGGGATGTGAGGTATTCCTTTCTTCGCGTCAACTTGCGCGTTCTCAGGAAGTTTGCAAGCACATGGAGGAAAATAACGGTGTAAAAGTAAAACCTGTAGAAGCAGCCAGTCCTGAGGATGTGGAAAAAATCTTAGCCCAAGGAATTAACATTGTGGCCAGTTGCGGTGCCGCGGGTGTGCAACTGCTGGAGCAGGCGGCGTGGGCTTCTGCCCGTTCGCTGGAAATCATTGCGGACATTAATGCGGTAGAACCGTTAGGCGTGGAAGGAATGAAAGTTACGGACAATGGCAAGGAACGGGAAGGGAAAATTCTGTACGGTGCGATTGCGATCGGCAACTTGAAAATGAAAGTGCACCGCGCTGCCGTTCAGGCTTTGTTTGAGCGCAATGACCAGGTTTTAGATTTTTCACTTATTTATGCCTTGGCTAAGAAAATGGAGGCCTAAAAATGTTCCTTCTTGTCGGGGCAAGCATCAGAGCACTGATGGAGTCCGCTGTGGAGTCAGGCTACCCGGTCAGGGGGATTGATTTCTTTGGAGATTTAGACACCCGGCGGTGTGGAAAAACCGTGGGCATCGTGAATGACCTTGGTTTGGCTCCGACCGTGAAAAATTTGCTGCAGGTTGCCCGAGGCTTGACTTGTCAAGGACTGGTCTATGTTTCCGGACCGGAAAACCACCCCGAGGAATTAACTTTCTGGGAGGAGCGTGGCTTGTTGTGCGGGAACGGGGTTTCTGCATTACAGCAGGTGCGGGATCCGTGGCAACTCAGGCAGGCCCTTTCTGAAATTGGGATCGCGATGCCCGAATTTTATCGCGTGGAACAGTGGAGCCCGGATGAGATAGGGAAAAAATGGCTTCTGAAACCCCTGAACAGGGGCGGGGGACACGGGATTGTCGAATTGCCCCAGGAAAAGGTGGATGCTCGGGCGCGGATCTCCGGCTTAGGGGATCCGTCCCGGTATATTGTCCAGGAATATATTTCCGGTATTCCGGCTTCAGTCACCTTCTTGGCGGACGGACGACAGGCGGTTGTGTTGGGGACCAGCCGTCAGTTGACTGGAATACAGGGGTCTCAGCCTTTTATCTATGCCGGAAATATTGTGCCATTCGATAGCTCATTCCTACCGGGGCTGAGGACTTTTGAAGAGGATTTGATCCGCATCAGTCAACACCTTGCCTCAGCTTTTGGCTTAAGAGGGGTTAACACCCTGGATTTTATAGTTAACTCGAGCGGGATTTGGGTTCTGGAATTGAATCCTCGTTGGTCAGCTTCAGTGGAACTGATTGAGAAGTGGAGGGGAGAACGTTTGTTTTCCCCTCATATTGCCGCTTGTAAAGCAAAGGGACAGAATTCGTTCCCCCCCAGCGGAGACAACCGTAAGCCAGTTCACAAGCAGGGCTGGCAAGGTTTTTGGGGAAAAAGTATCGTCTATGCCCAATCCTCTTTCCAAGTCACGGCAGATTTGGATATCCAGTCTCTATACGAGCAGGGAGTGCGCGATATTCCGCCCGCCGGAACCAGGCTGGAGAGCGGCCAGCCCATCTGTACCGTTTTAAGCGGCGCTGCGAGTGATGCCGCTTGTTGGCAAAGCTTGCAAGTAAAGTCAGAATGGGCCCGCCAGGTTTTTGGTGATATCAAGTCATCCGCTGCCCGCTAAACCGCATAAGCAGCAAGTTAGTTTGGACAACTATTGATTAAAGGAGGGGTGCGTCATGGGCATTATTTCCGGTTTACTAATTACCGTGCGAACCGGCCGGCAAGGTGCCACGATGGAGAACGGGAAATTAACCCCGGAATACCTCGAAGAAACCTCGACGCTGGCGATTAATCCCGAGGATTTCGCTGCCCTGGGAATGGCTCCGGGCCAAAGAGCTCGGTTAAAAAGCCCTGATGGTGAAGTCATCGTCACCTGCCGGCCCACGGAAGGGCCGCGCGGATTATTCTTTCTGCCGCTGGGCCCGACAGCTAGTCAATTAATCAGTGGAGAAACACATGGAACAGGAGTTCCGGATTTTAAGGGATTACTCGTAACGTTAGAACCAGAACTTGAATTTTCTCAGCAGACTAATCTAGGGGGTGAGATACGTAAATGAGTATCTATCAGGATGTCGTATGTACTTTCTGCGGGAGTCTTTGTGACGACCTTGAAGTCGAAGTGGCAAACAACAAAATTGTAAAAGTGAAACGGGCTTGCCTAATTGGTCGAAACAAACTTATGCACGCCCAATCAGATTTGGCTTCGGTCCGTATCAACGGTCAACCCGCTACCCTGGATGGAGCATTGAATGAAGCGGCACGGATATTATCAAAAGCCAAATCCCCGCTTGTCTACGGTTTATGTAGTACGACAACCGAAGCGCAGCGTGAGGCTGTCGTCTTGACCGAACTGATCGGGGGAATCGTGGATAACCCTTCGTCCTACTGACACGGTCCGGGCGTTGTTGCCCGCCAGTCAGTTGGACTGGCTTCATGTACGTTAGGCGAAGTAAAGAATCGGGCAGACCTCTTAATTTACTGGGGTTGCAATCCTATGGAAGCCCATATGCGCCATCTTAGCCGCTATTCTGCGTTATCAAAAGGGCTTTTCGTTCCGGAAGGCCGCAAAGGTCGGAAAGTGGTCGTGATTGATGTACGACCGACAGCAACATCAAAACAGGCCGATATATTTTTACAGGTCACTCCTGGACAAGACTTTGAGATTGCCACAGTCTTACGCGCCTTAATCAAAGGTTTACCTTTAGAGGGGCTTAGTGAATCCAGTACCGTCGCTGGTGTACCTTTGTCCAAGTGGCGGGAATTGGTTGCCTTAATGAAGGAGTGCCATTACGGGGTTGTCATGTTTGGAATTGGTCTTACGCAGAGCCGGGGGAAAGAGTTAAATTTGGAACAAATTAATACACTGGTCGGGGAAATGAATGAGTTCACTCGCTTCTATGCTATTCCAATGCGTGGTCACGGTAATGTCAATGGCAGCAATCAGGTTTTGACCTGGCAAACTGGGTATCCCTTTGCTGTGAATTTGAGCCGTGGGTATCCGCGTTACAATCCGGGAGAATTCAGTGTTATGGATCTGTTGGTTCGACGGGAGGTAGATGCCGCCCTAATCATTGCTACAGACCCTGGGGCTCATCTTCCTAAAGCTGCAGTTGAGCATCTTAAAAATATTCCCATCATTGTCTTGGAACCCCATGAAAATTGGACTACCTCATGGGCCAACGTAGTGATCCCTGTAGCACCTGCAGGGGTAGGGGCTGCAGGTACGTTTTACCGGATGGATAGCGTGGCTTTGCATGTTAAGAAGTTGGTGGATTTCCCGTTTCCTTCCGATCTAGAGGTGGTAAAATCCATAAAGGAGAGAATAACGGATGTTAAAGATTATCAACGGGCAAGTTTATGATCCAGCAAACGGGGTCAGAGGAGAGCTAAAAGACATCTGCATTGAGGGCGGTAAAATTATCGCAGAGCCTCACTTTCCTCAAAACCACAAGGGCGATATTGAGGTGATCGATGCCGCTGGATGTGCCGTGATGCCGGGTGGCGTCGAGATTCATAGCCACTTAGCGGGCCCGAAGGTAAATACCGCACGCATGATGTGTCCGGAAGACCACTATGATCATGTTCATTCCAAGACGCTCGCCACGCGCTCGGGAACGGGATACACAATTCCAAGTACATTTTTAACGGGCCAGTTATACTCGAGGCTTGGTTATACGACAGTCTTCGAAGCGGCTGTTCCGGCCTTGCTGGCCCGTCATGCGCACGAAGAACTTCAAGATACACCCTTACTTGACGCGGGTTTTTTTACGCTCATGGGCAATAACTACATGATGATGAAAGTCCTTGGTGAACCTGAGTCTGAGAAACGAAAAGAGCGACTAAGGGATCTTGTAGCTTGGCTTTTACGGAGCAGCAAAGGATATGCTGTGAAAATTGTGAACCCGGGTGGCATCGAAAGCTGGAAATGGAGCCAGGGTTCGGTCAATCTCGATACCCCCGTTCCTCCGTTTGGCGTGACGCCGCGACGGATGCTCTTGGAATTGGTTGACGTGGTGGAGGAGTTGCATCTGCCCCACCCCATACACCTTCATTCCAATCACCTCGGCGAAGCCGGAAATGTGCAGACGACGTTGGAAACCATGCGTACGCTTGAAGGCCGCCGCGTACATTTGACCCATATGCAGTTTCACTCGTATGGCGCAACAAAAAAAGGGGGCATTGCATCAGGAGCGCCCCAGATAGCGGAGTACCTAAACCAACACCCTGAATTTACGTGTGACGCTGGGCAGATTGTTTTCGGTCCAGTGACCACGATGACTGCGGATTCTCCCATGCAATTCCACCTTCACCAGTTAACCGGCAACAAGTGGGCGAATGCAGACGTTGAGATGGAGTCGGGGGCAGGCATCGTTCCCTTAATCTATCGCCCGAGCAATCTGGTAAATGCCATCCAATGGTCCATTGGCTTAGAACTTCTCCTGTTGGTCAAGAATCCGTGGCAGATTTTCCTGACGACTGATCATCCCAATGCGGGACCGTTTACAGCTTATCCACAAATCATCCGCTTACTTATGGATGCAGACTATCGCAGGGCACGGATGGCAGAACTAAACCCGAAAGCTGTTCGTTATACTTGCTTGGCGGAATTAGACCGAGAATACACGCTCGATGAAATCGCCATCATTACCCGTGCCGGTCCGGCAAAAGCTCTGGGACTTTACCGTAAAGGGCACTTGGGGGTTGACGCTGATGCGGACGTGGCCATTTATCGGCTTCAACAAGATAAGGAAGCGATGTTTTCTCGCCCAGCCTATGTCTTAAAAGATGGAGAGGTTATCGTTCGCGAGGGACAGGTGATCAAGAATGTTAGGGGCCGGACACTATTTGTCCAGCCTGAGGGCTCACAGAAATTGCCTCCAGATCTGGCTGATGATTTTGCGAAATTCTACTCGATTGCGCTCTCGAATTTCGCCGTCGAAGAAGAGTATGTTGAGCGCCCGGAGGTGATCCCATGTATTTAAATGGTGTAGAAATCGAAGAAACGTTCGCCGAGGCGTTTACGATGCGTGGCACAAGAGTGACAGTTACTGCGGTAAACGAACGATGGGCTCGCTACGCCGCCTTGGCAGCCACCGGCTTTGCGACGTCAGTTATCGGATGTGGGGTCGAAGCTGGGATTGAGGGACCTACAGCGAGTACGCCGGATGGCCGGTTCGGCTTGGATTGCCTCTTTTTTGCCTTCTCGAAAGAAGACATGGAAAAACACCTTATCAAACGTATCGGTCAGGCGATTATGACCACCCCGACTTCAGCCTGCTTCGACGGAGAATTACCGGAATTTCAGGGGCAAGGGGATACCTTGAACAAAGTCAATATCGGAGGAAAGCTGCGTTTTTTTGGAGATAGTTATCAAGCGAGTAAAGTTATTGGAAATCAGCGCTATTGGCGGATTCCAGTTATGGATGGCGAATTTTTAGTCCAAGAGGAGTTCACCGTAGCCAAAGCGATTGGCGGCGGGAATTTCCTTATCTTGGCTGAAAGCGCGGAGGCAGCCCTTCTGGCCGCGGAAGCTGCGGTAGAGGAGATGCGTACCATTCGTGGTGTTATCCTTCCCTTCCCGGGCGGTGTGGTCCGCAGTGGGAGTCAGGTTGGGTCAAACTACAAATTTCTTTCCGCCTCGACGAATACAGCCTATTGTCCAACGATTCGAGGACGCCTTGATAGCCTGCTTCCCGATGGAGTCAATGCCGTGCTGGAGATTGTCATCGATGGACTTACCTTCGAGGCTGTGAGCCGGGCGATGCAGGTGGGGATCAACGCAGCGACTCAAGTGCCGGGCGTCCAGAGGATTACCGCAGGCAATTACGGAGGACGTTTGGGTAAACATCATTTTCATCTCCAAGAGATCTTGATTTAAGAGTTAAAAGGGATAGGGGGTAAGGCATGAAAACGCAAGTGACACTGGTTCTGAAAAAAATCCCCTCTGTGCCGGTGGAAGCAGAAAGTATCAACCCCGAGAATGTCACCGAAAAAGGAATTCAGGAGATCGAAAGTATGCTCCTGTGGTGTGGAAATCGCCAAGCAAGGGTCGGCGACTACTTTGATGTCGAGATTGCATCGCTCGAAGAGACTAAGAACGGTGTTGCTGATCCTGTGTTTAATTCGTCTAACAAAGGCCAAAAGAATTTGGCAAAGCTTGTGTTACAGGGAGACCTTTCCAAATTCAAGCGGCTTGGGCAAGGCATGGCCGCAGGGGAAATGGTGATTCAGGGGTCGGTGGGTTTCCACGCCGGAGCGCTTATGCGTGGAGGAACCCTTGTGATTCAGGAAAATGCCGCTGATTGGCTGGGTGCCCATATGGAAGGCGGGCACATTCGGGTGAAAGGTTCAGTGGGTCATTTTGTCGGATCCGCTTATCGAGGTAAAACGAAAGGAATGACAGGTGGCACGATTCTGATTGGGGGTAATGCTGGGCAAATGCTTGGAGCGCGCATGGCCCGAGGGCTCATCGCGGTCGAAGGAGATTGCGGAGACGTGCCGGGATTTGGCATGATGGCGGGCACGATTCTCATTCAAGGAACTCCAGGGATTCGGGTCGGTGCGAAAATGCACCGCGGCACCGTGATTCTTTTTCAGCCGAAAGTTCTTCTGCCCACGTTTTATTACAATTGTACCTATAAGGTTCCCTTTTGGAGTTTATTGTATAATCAACTTATCCGGGAAGGCTTCTCGCTGCCAGCTTCATCTCAAGACGTGTCCTTTCGCCGCTACAGTGGTGACGCTAATGAAGGGGGAAAGGGGGAAATTTTAATATGTCTTTGTCATTAAAAACAGTGCCTGAACTTAGCCCCAATCAACAAGCGCTTCCGATCGTCCAAGACCTCATCGCTCGCCGTGAACAGCTTCAGGTGGCAGTCCACCTAGTCAGTGGGACCACGGTGATTGACTGCGGGATCAATGCTCCAGGGGGGTGGGAAGCAGGGGTCGCCTTCGCTTCGATATGCCTGGGGGGCCTCGCACAGGTGAAGATGCACTGGGCAGATTTTGGCGGGTTGCGCTGGCCTGCGGTCGAAGTAGTAACCGATCATCCCATCCGTGCTTGCCTGGCCTCCCAATATGCCGGCTGGTTTATTAAAAAAGACAAGTTTTCGGCTATGGGATCCGGGCCTGGGCGAGCTGTGGCTCATACAGAAGAGCTGTTTGCCAAGTTAGGCTATGAAGATCCCTCCCCGGTTGCCATCCTTTGCTTAGAAAACCGCAAACTTCCTACTGAAGCGGCTGTGGAGATGATCGTTGAGAAGTGCGGGTGCGAACCGTCTAATCTCTATATTTTAGTCGCGCCTACAGCGTCGCCGGTTGGTTCGGTCCAAATCGCGGCTCGTGCGGTGGAAACCGGTTTGCATAAGCTCATGGCGCTGGGGTATGACCTGGGAGCTATTGAAAGCGGATGGGGCATTTGCCCGATTCCGCCGGTTGCTGCCGATGATCTCAAAGCTTTGGGTCGAACAAACGATGCCGTGCTTTATGGCGCTACCGTTCATTATCATCTGCGCGATGACGACGAGAAGCTGGCCTCTCTAATTGGGCAGATCCCGTCACTGGCCTCGCGTGATTACGGCGAACTGTTTGGGAAACTGTTCGAGCGGTATGGCTCGTTCTATGACATCGATCCGCTCTTATTTAGTCCGGCGGAAGTGTGGTTGAGTAATCTGCAAAGCGGTCGTTCCTTCCATGCCGGTTCTGTCCGTTCAGACCTGCTAACCTCGTCTTTTGGGCTTGAAGCGCAGGACAAAGATAGTTAAAGCAAGAGGGGACAAAAATATGCGTCAAAGAGTGCGGATGGGGATCATGGGAACAGCAAAAGGACCTCACATACAAGCTTTAGCCACAGCCCTGCAAAACAGAGGTGCAGAAGTTAGCTTCGTTTCCCCTCAGCGCCTGACATCGTTTATCCCGGAGCCCGCAACCATCATCACGGGCTCGGATGGGTCTCGAAAAAACCTCGGGGATCTGGATGCCTTGCTTGTCCGTTCGCTGCCTGGCGGATCCCTGGAACAAGTGATTTACCGGGTCGATGTACTGCATCGGTTGGAAAAACTCGGCTTAAAAGTCATTAATCGGGCTGCAGTCTTGGAAAAAACAGTTGACAAGTTCTATACGTCTGCTTTGTTAGCCGATGCGGGCTTGCCGGTACCCAAAACCGTCGTGACCGAAAGCTTCGATCAGGGGATGGAAGCTGTGAGGAAGATGGGGGCAGTGGTTGTGAAACCCCTTTTTGGCTCCCTCGGAACAGGCATGGTCATGGTCGAGGATCCGGAGGTGGCTTACCGCGTTTTTCGAGCCCTGGAGATGGGGCGCTATGTATATTATTTACAAGAATTTCTACCGCATAATAATGAAGATTACCGACTCTTTGTTGTCGGTGGGGAAGTAATCAGTGCGATGCGTCGCCGTGGAGAAAATTGGAAGACTAATATCGCCTGCGGTGCGATTGCGGAATACGTAGAACCGGATCCCGTCCTGAGCCAGTTAGCCCTTAAAACGGCAGAGCTTTTAGGAGCAGATTACGTTGGTGTAGATATACTAATCAGTCACGGGCAACCCTATATTATTGAAGCCAATGGGATTCCAGGCTGGACTGGCCTGCAATCGGTGACTAATGTCGACATTGCCGGGGTTCTGGCAGAGTATGCCATTCGTCAGGTGCAATTGGTGATTAATAAAGATTAGAAGGCGAGAAAGAATGCCAAAGGATGATTTTTGTTGGGATATTGCTTGGGCTGCGCAAGCGGCCTGCATCTTAGAAGCCAATGCGCCTAAAGTGGGGAATGTAAACCGTTTGAATGATTTTGCGGACTGTTCCCTGGAAGATTTCCAGATGAGTGCGGTGGCTATTGCCGAGCCGTTGGGTCGGGTTAAAGCGCTTGGGGTTGGACAAACCATCCGAGCGGCGATCCAGGCAACGCGCCAGGCGGTTCCGACGAATACAAATTTAGGGATGGTCTTACTTCTGGTTCCTTTGGCGATGGCCTGGAGCCTGATGGAACAAAGTTGCGAGGAAAAGAATGGCGCTGGGGAGAAAAAAGAGCCGCAGCGTGAGGGCTGGGCGAAGGAGATAGCCAATGTCCTCACGGGGCTTACGGCGGAAGATACCCGCTGCGTCTATGAAGCCATTCGCCTAGCTACCCCTTCAGGCATGGGGCACTCGGAAAGCCAGGATGTTTACCAGGAAAATTCCCCGGATATTACATTATTGGAAGCCATGCGTTTAGCTGCTGGCTGGGACATGGTTGCCCTAGAATATGTGAACCAGTTTCATACGGTCTTAGAGGTGGGGCTTCCGGCCTTGGAACGGGCTCTGAACGCCGGTCTATCTTTACCCCATGCGACTGCCCATACACACCTCTTCCTTTTGAGCCAATTCCCGGATACACTAATTGCCCGCAAAGTGGGTTTAAGCTTAAGTGAGACAGTTCAAGCGAGGGCTCAAATGATTTGGGAAGAAGGAGGGTGGCGGACAGATGCCGGACGGGCGCAGGCCGCAGAGTTTGATGCCTGGTTAAGAGAAGATGGGCATCACCTGAATCCTGGCTCGACAGCGGACCTAATTGCAGCCATCCTTTTTGTTTTATTTCTAGAAAATGGGCTCGGGCTTTGGAAGAAAAACCGCCGGGGCAAGGTGAACTTGCAAACGAGTGAATAAATAACAAGGAGTGGGTTCCTATGGGCATATTTTTAGACTCTCCTTTTTTGGCATCGGCCCCTTTGCTCTTGGTCAGTGTGGTTAATCTGGCGGAGGCGAAGGTTGCGTTCGAGGGAGGTACGGATGTCCTTGATATCAAGAATCCGGCAGAAGGAGCTTTGGGTGCTCCACGTCCCGGGGTTATTGCAGACATATGTCGAGTATACAAAGGTAAAAAGCCAATTAGTGTAGCCCTAGGCGAATTTCCGGGAAAACCCAGTGCAGCGGCTTTGGTCGCTATGGGAGCCGCCCAGTTCCAACCGGATTACCTGAAAATAGCATTTCTCGCTGATGCAACGCGCGCGGAGATCGTTACAACCCTTCAGGAAATAAGGCTGGGGGTGGCGTATGTTCAGCCGGAAGAGATACCCGTGGTTGCCGTGGCTTATGCGGACACCCTGCCTTCCGCGTCTTGGACTTTAGAGGAATTTACTACTTTCGCTCAAGATGGCGGTGCTCAGGGCTGTCTTGTGGATACCTGGGAGAAAAACGGAACGTCTCTGCCGAATTTTTTATCCAGGCAACAAAGCGCAGAATTTATCGCTAACTGTCACGATCGCCAGCTTTTCTGCGGTTTGGCCGGATCTTTAAAGCCTGAAGAAATAGGTTCTTTGCTCACCTTAGGTCCGGATATTATTGGGGTGCGTTCGGCTGCGTGTGGAGGAGATCGCTTGCGGGGGGAGGTTACTTCTCAACGGGTGACTGGACTAAAGGCACTTTTTTCCCAAAAGAAGTAGGGGTCTTTGGCCCCAGATAGACGCCCTGCGTGTGACCGGTCTCTAAAAGTTCAGCAAGTCGTTCCGGATAAAGACCATTCAGAAACCAAACCGGAAGATTGGGCGAGAGAGCTTCATGAAAATAAGCGTCGACGTCCGGTTCTTTGACCTCTGGATCAATATCAACGCTCTTTAACAAGACGAGGAGCGCAGCATCCAGCCGTTTGGCAAGATAGGCCGCGATGGAATCTGAGGTGACGCTCCATGACCGGGGTAGGTCCTCCGGTGGTACGAGGCTTATGTAACGGGAGCACAGGAGGATCTGGGGGCTAGAGGGGAAGCTCGATTGCTGAAAAGACACTGGAGCGGCGAGGTCAGTTAATCTGCTGCCGGGAATAAACGACTGAAGGAGGTAAGCAAACTGATCCATGGCTAACAAGGCCATAAAATGACAGGTCGGCTCACTGAGGTTTAATCGTTCTCCATAGTCGCGGACACTGTCTGCAAAGGGTCCTCCGCCGGGTACGATGAGCAAAGGGTGTTTTGCGGAAAAACATTGCAGGATGTTTCCGAGTGGCTTGAGGGCTTGGCCGTCTTCCTGGTAAACCAAACTTCCCCCCAGTTTGATGATGATGGGTTTTTGCAATAAAATCATCCTCCTGTCATTTTTTTTAAGAGATGCGTTATTATTAAATATGTTTAAATCTTTTACTTATTGTAAAGGAATTCGTGTGTTTTGCCAAAGCCAAGAGTTTTTGAGGAGGTAGGGATTTTTGCGAGTCTTAATCTATGAGTTTTTTTCTGCTGGTGCAATGGACGATAACGAAGATTTGTTTTTATTGGGATTTTCTATGCTCAATGCGGTTCTGAGCGATTTTATTGAGCTCCCTGGCTTGGAAATTTCCACGGTCCTTCAGTCTCGCGTCAAGGATCTCATGGTCCAAGTCCCTTATGCCAGTCGGATACACATTTCTTGGACTGGGGAGGGGACTGGAACATGGCTTGATCAATATGAGGAAATGTTGGAATGGTGTGATATTGTTTTAGTGATTGCTCCTGAGACCGACGGGCTTTTGGCCAGGCTCATCGGTGCAGCCGAAAGGAAAGGAAAGAAGGTGCTGGGTTCAACCGCCAAAGCGGTGGCCCTGGTCAGTGATAAAGCGGAAACCATAAAATTATTGGCAAGCCAGGGCTTACCCGTTCCGTACACTGAGAGGTTGACATGGCCTTTGCCTTCTCACTGGCAGGCCAGGATTGTCGAACGTTTTCCCATGCCGATCGTGCTTAAACCAGTGACCGGGGCCGGAGGGCAGGGGGTTATGGTTATCAAAGATCCTGTTCGCCTAGACCGAGCCGTGAAACAATTTGAAGGGGTATCAGGCCCCACACCTTTTCTGGTACAAGAGTATATCTCAGGAGAGGCGGTGAGCGTCAGTTGCTTCGTCACGGCCGGCCAGGTGCTGCCATTAAGCTTGAATCGTCAACACATAGCTCAGGATGAAGAGCTTTATTTCCAAGGGATTACGATTCCCTATCAGCATCCACAGGCCCAGGATGCCCTTGACATTGCCAAGCGTGCCTGCGAGGCGGTAGATGGACTTGCGGGATTTGTTGGGGTTGACCTTGTCCTCGGCGTAACGGGGCCTGTGATCATGGAGATCAATTCCCGAATTTCTGTGGCCTATGTCGCGTTGAGAGAAGTTGTTAAACGGAATTTAGCCCAGGATCTTTGGCTTACCTGTCTGGAGCAGCGCTTACCGGCTCCACCTGAGCTAAGCGGAACATTTACATATCGAGTGGGTTCATAAGGCGAAACGTACGCAAATCTGAAAACCCATTGTGAAGGTGAGGGGTAAAGAGTGTCTATTTTTATGGGTTTGGACATTGGCGGAGCCAATACCAAGGTGTGTTGGTTGGAGATGGAGAGTGGTCGGGTTGTGCGAGCCAAAGGCGATTCTGTTTACCATGAGGTGTGGAGAGACCCAGAAGGATTGCGAGGCGTATTAGAGGACTTCAAGTACAACTGGAAAATGGGAGATGGCCAGACGCTTCAGGGCGTTGCTCTAACTATGACGGCAGAACTGTGTGATATTTTCAAGTCCAAAGCGGAAGGCGTTATCACAATTCTTCGTTTGGTTGAGCAAGTTTTTACCGATGTACCCATCTACGTTTGGACAACACGCGGGGTTTTTGTTAGCCCGTCTCAAACGAGAGAGAAACCACTGGAGGTGGCGGCAGCGAATTGGCTGGCCAGTGCAACCGCCTTGGCCCGAAGCCCACTGGTCAACGATGAAGCTACGTTACTTGTCGATATGGGCAGCACGACGACAGATATTCTGCCGCTGGTTCGAGGGGAGGTTGTGGCCAAAGGGCGTACAGATCTCGAACGTTTATTATATGGGGAACTGGTCTACACAGGGGTGCTGCGAACCCAAGTCCAAGCGATCGTTGATTATGTACATGTAAATGGCATGCCATGCAAAGTGACTAGTGAATATTTTTCGATTACCGCGGATGTGTATCGATTGTTGGGCTTGATTAGGGAGGAGGATTATGATGTCGCTACCCCAGATGGCGGGGGACGGGATCTTACAGCCTGTGCCCAACGTCTTGCGCGTGTGGTTGCTGCCGACCCCGAGGAATTCGGTCGAAATGGCGTTTATGCGCTGGCTCGATTTATTCAAGAAAAACAGATCCAGCAAGTGCTGGATGGGATCTGGCAACTCCTTTCACGAATGGAGCAACCATGGCCAAAACGGTTAATCATGGCCAGTCAGGGCGCATTTCTTCTGAAAGAAGTAGCCAGACGTTTAGAGTGGGAAGCGATTCCCTGGTGGGAGTGTATCCCGGGTGCACAGGAAAGCTATGCGTTGACAGCCTTTGCGGTGGCTCGGCTATTGGCTACCCAACTGGCAGCTTAATTCAAAAAAAGGATGTTGAATATGAATAAAAAGCCATTCCGAATCATTCCCGCTTTGGACCTCAAGGCTGGAGTGGTTGTGCACGGGGTTCGGGGCGAGCGGGAAAAATATCAACCAATAGAGAGTGTTTTGAGCAGATCGTCGGAGTTCTCTCCCCTTGTGGACGCATTTGTTCAGCAGTTGGGGCTTCGAGAGTTTTACGTTGCAGATCTTGACGCAATCATGTCTTCCCTGAAGAAGGATCATTTGCATTTTGTGGCGCGGAAAAATGCTGAAAGGGTAAATCCTCTCGAACAGCTTTCGTTTATGGTGGATGCGGGAGTTTATGACGTTGACGGGGTTGGAAAAGTATTAGAAGCCGGAGTTGACTATGTCATTATTGGCACGGAGACTTTGCCTTCGCTTGAGATATTACATGAGATCATTAACCGCTATGGAGCAGAGCGACTTGTGGTTAGCCTGGATATTAAGGATACCAAAATTATGAGTGCTGCCTTGGAAATTACCCGTCTTACCCCTCCACAAGCTTTAAGGGAACTTAGGGAGTTAGGCATTCAAAATTTTATATTATTAGAACTAAGTAAGGTGGGCACGGGTACGGGGCTAAACAAAAGGCTAATTAAAGAATGCTTAACCGTCTTGGGTGCACAGCCCCATAAAACGATAGGTTCTTTAATCCTGGGCGGAGGAGTTTCCGGATCTGAGGATTTGCGCTGGTTAGCACAGGTGGGCGTTGCGGGAGCGATTGTGGCGACCGCTCTGCATGATGGCCGACTTACAAGAGAAAAACTAAACCAACTAATTAATTAATTGTAAACATAACCCAAAAGTATTAATGAAACTGTCCGGGTTTAAAGGGGAAACAACGATGATATTTTTGCTGGACAATCATGATTCTTTTACCTATAACCTCTACCAATACTTCGGGGAACTTGGAGAGGATATCATTGTCAAACGCCAAGACGCAATTACGATAACAAATATCGAAGCTATGCATCCTGATTTGATTGTGATCTCGCCTGGGCCCTGTACTCCGAGTGAATCCCCACTTTCCTTAGCCATCATCGAACACTTCAGGGGGCAAATTCCTATTTTGGGAGTATGTCTCGGTCATCAAGCTATCGGACAATTTTTCGGAGGAAAAGTGGTTCAGGCCAAAAGGCCTATCCACGGAAAAACTGCACCCATCCTTCATGATCAGCAGGGGGTCTTCACTGACCTTGTTAATCCATTGGAAGTGACCCGCTATCACTCACTGGTCATAGAGCGATCTACCCTTCCGGAGGAATTACTAATTACTGCCGAGTCAGCTGATGGAGAGATCATGGGCATACGTCATAAAACCCTCCCCATTGAAGGAATTCAATTTCATCCGGAAGCGATCTTAACCCAATCCGGACATCATCTGTTAAAAAACGCCCTCCAAAATGCCAAAATGTGGCGACTGCAGCATGCTGCAGCTCCATGGATTGTCAAGCCACTCTTCGTTTCAATTCCCCCTTATCTCTTATTTTCAGTCTTTAAAGAAAAATCATCTCCATTTTTTTTGGATAGTGGAAACGATTACAAAGAGCTTGGCCGTTATTCCTATCTGGGATCATCCCCTTTTTTAGAAGCGACAGCCTATCCCGATCAGCTTGAGCTATTTTGGACGAACCGCTCACACCGGGAAATAATTCCACTTCATAAATTCGAAAGTTTGAACTTTCTTAACGATGCACAGAGTAAATACCACGTGCGTCGTTCCCCTTTTCCCTTCTCCGGTGGCGCCGTAGGTTTTTTAAGCTACGATCTTAAAGACGAGCTTGAATCGCTTCCCAATGATACCGCCGATGACCTAACCCTACCCCTTTGGCGTTTTGCCTGGTATGATGGAATTGTGATTTATGATCACTTTCAGGATAAATATTGGATCACAGCCTGCGGTATTGACGAAGACGGGACATGTCATGCCGATTTAGCGCAGGAACGTGTCGAAAGCTTAGAACAGCTCCTCTACCCATTTGTTCCAGAGCAACTTGGCGAACCAGAGGACCTCATGAAGATGACAAACTCTTCCCTCTCACCCTTTTCCCCCATTACCCCCAGCGTCTCCCATGCCCAGTATCTAAATGATTTGAAACGCCTCATTGACTACATCTATGCTGGGGATATTTATCAAGCCAATCTAACCCAACGTTTTTCCATGACTTGGACAGGGGATCCTTGGGATCTTTATTCCCAACTTCATAGACAAAACCCCGCTCCCTTTGCTGCATTTCTGCCTTACTCGGATTTTCAAATACTTTGCAGTTCTCCCGAGCGCTTTATCCGAATTCAACCGGACGGACAAATCGAAACGCGCCCGATTAAAGGGACTCGCCCCCGCGGAAAATCAGAGGCAGACGATCAGGCTCAAGCCTTTGAGCTTCAAAATAGTCCAAAGGATCGTGCGGAGCTGACCATGATTATTGATCTGGAACGAAACGACCTCGGGCGAATTTGCGAATTCGGAACCGTTAAAGTTCCCGATTTAATAAAACTTGAAAAATATCCGACCGTCTGGCATCTAGCCTCGACCATTACCGGGCAACTAAGGCGTGGTCTCGAGCCCAGTGATATTATCCAGGCTGTTTTCCCCGGTGGGTCGATCACCGGAGCTCCCAAAATTAGGGCGATGGAGATTATTGAAGAATTAGAGTTATACAAACGGGGGCTGTATACAGGAAGCATCGGTTATATGGGCTTTGATGGCGCGTGGGACTTTAATATTGTCATCCGAACGATTTTGTTAAAAAACGGCAAGGCTTATATTCAGGTTGGGGGAGGGATTGTGGCAGACTCGATCCCCGAAAGTGAGTATAACGAAACGCTTGATAAAGCTAAAGCCCTGTTCAGGGTTCTGAAAGGACGATTAGATAGTTAAAGTTAAAAGGGGGAAATATAAGTTGTGAAAATAACAGTAGAAAGGCGGTTAATGCTGTTTGTGGCTTTAATTGCAGTATTAAACGTCGGAATCACGAGTGTAATTTTTTACTATAAATCCAATGAACTTTTTCTGTTAATACTGATCGTGTTTTCCTGTCTCTTGGGGTTTGTCTTTGCCAAAATGATTTCTAGGCCTTTAAACTCTTTAACAAATCTTGTTATTCAAACGGCCAGTTTGGATTTTACGACAGAAGAAAGTTTGTTTAAAAAATTAAATAAAAGAAAAGACGAAATAGGCTCAATGTCCAGCGCCTTATATGAAATGGGCGGTGTATTACTGGACATGATTGATCAATTGTTAACATCATCCAATAGCATTAATGAAAATGCCCGGTTATTGCATGTTTCGGCAGAACAAGTAGTAGAGCATGCCAATGAAAATTCTGCGACGACGCAGGAACTCTCAGCCGGATTGGAGCAGTCGGCTGCATCTGCAGAAGAGATTTCGGCCGCTTCAGAGGACGTTAAACAAAAAATGGATTCCATCACGGATAAGGCTAAAAATGGAGCCGACATTTCGAAAGAAATAACCATTAAAGCATCTATACTGAAACAAGATGCTTTAAATTCCAACGAAACAGCTCAAACCTTGTACCAAGATGTTAAAACAAAAATGGAGGCTGCTCTCCAACAAGCTCAGACAGTTTCTAAAATCAATCTTCTTACTGAGACAATTCTGAGAATTGCGGAGCAGACGAATTTGCTTTCGCTTAATGCGGCTATTGAAGCTGCACGGGCAGGGGAGGCCGGACGAGGTTTTTCGGTAGTCGCTGATGAAATCAGGAAATTAGCCGGACAATCATCGCAAACGGTTGTGGATATTCAGAAAATGATTGAATTGGTTACGACTTCTATAGATAGTATGACGCTTGGTTCCCAAAAACTACTCGAATTTGTTGACAAGAATGTAAAAAGCGATTACCAAAAGTTCATTGATGTTAGTGAACAATATAATCACGATGCGGTAGTTATTAACGACCTCATGGCAGATATCAATGTAACTGCTGAACAATTGGATCTTATTGTTACCGGAATTACGATGACAATCGCCGAAGTCGCCCGGACCATCAATGAGGGAGCGAGCGGTGTGCAGGAAATTGCCGGAAAAACGGGCGAAATTGTTTACCAAATTAATGATGTAAAAACAGCCGCGAATAAAAATCTTGAAAATGCTATGATCCTAAAGGGAATTCTAAACAAATTTAAGATTTAATAACCTCGGAGGTGTTACATCTTGTTTCGATTGGTCTGTCTCGATGTCGACGGTACATTAGTTGATACAAATATGAGGATTCCTCCTCAGGTTGTTAAAACATTAATACGTCTTCAAACGCGTGGAACTATAATAACCCTTGCTTCAGGAAGACATATTCCTTCTCTACAAGAATATGCCCGTCTCATTGGGACAAAAGCGCCGCTCATCGCGTTCAATGGAGCCTGGATCCAATGTTATAAGCAAGATGGACAAAAGAATAGGCGATACTGGCCACTCAACAGGTATCGTATTCTATCCATTATTGAATGCGCAGAACAAATGGGAATGGAGGTAACTCTCTACTATGCCAATGGCATAGTCTTAAAAAGGAATCGTAAAAGCAAAGAACAAAACCTATGGGCAGAGTTCCTCCGACGGATGGAAAAAGTTCCTGTTCAGGTAGTACAATCGTGGCCATTGATTTCTTCAATCTCTAGCAACGAAACAGACGGGTTGGGATCCCTCATGAAAATACTAATTGCGGGTCAGCCAGAAAGTGTTATTGAGTTATTGGGATACTATAAAGAGCATTATCCGGCAGATTATCAATTTGTTCTAAGCGGGGATCGATATCTTGAAGTCGTCGACAAGCATGCCACCAAAGGACTGGCATTGCAAACCGTTGCCCAGCATCTCGGAATTTCAAGGAGTGACATTATGGCCGTCGGTGACCATTATAATGATGTGTCCATGCTGGAGTATGCCGGCTTTGGGGTTGCTATGGGCAATGCGCCAGTGGTTGTTCAGCAGAAGGCTGATTGGGTTACTGCCAAGAACACAGAGATGGGTATTCTTAATGCATTGGCCTGTGCCTTTGGTCAGATCTGAAGCATAACTTTTCATCCGCTTAACATCAGGGTGTAAAGTTTCTTTAAAAAACTTTTACTCAACTCCGATCATCTGTGAATTAAAGGTTTTAGGACCGATCCATTTAGAAATTGCGAGAGCGGGTATAGACCTAAAGCACTGGAGACGATATGTTAGCGAGTATCACATGTTCGGCGATAAACAAGTCTTTGGTTCTCGCTTAGCCTATTTTATCTCATACTAAAAAACAGAAATTCGTTACTGGAGGACCATAGTAAAGGAGAAAGAGATTATGGGGATGGATTTAGAAAAGATTGAGCAAGCAGTTTACATGATTTTGGAGGCTATAGGAGAAGACCCTGACCGCGAAGGGTTAAGGGATACACCGAAAAGAGTAGCCAGAATGTATGCCGAAGTTTTTAGTGGGTTACAAGAAGACCCTAGTCGGCATTTGAAAGTGCAATTTTCAGAAGTACATGAAGAGATGGTCATTGTTAAGGATATACCGGTTTATTCCATGTGTGAACATCATCTGGTACCATTTTATGGCAAGGCACATGTCGCCTATATCCCGCGCAAAGGAAAAATAACCGGCTTGTCAAAATTCGCTCGTGTCGTTGAAGGGTTTGCGCGTAGACCACAGCTGCAGGAACGCTTGACGTCACAAATCGCGGATGCAATTATGGGCGAACTTGTTCCACTAGGGGTTTTGGTGGTTATTGAAGCAGAGCATATGTGTATGACCATGCGTGGGGTCAAGAAAGCGGGATCACAAACATTAACCTCAGCAGTACGGGGGGTATTTAATACTAATCCCATTACAAGATCAGAAGCTTTTTCACTGATTCAAGGTCATAGACGCTAAGAAAGAGGAGATCATGGTGGATGATGATTAAAGCCGTCGGTGTCATAAAGCCAAATACTATCTGCATAGTTTATCCCTTCTACGAGAGTTCAGCTTGTCTAAACAATTCGGGGCTCCTGGCTTGATCCAATTTTACATAACTCTCAGTCAGTAGCGCGAGGGCTTGATAATACATGCTCTGAGCGTGGGTTCTGACATCTTGACAAAAGGCCGGAACCCAATGCGCCAAATGTTCCTCAAGCAAGCGCTGTTCGAATTGCTGAGCGGCTAATACAGAAGATTTGTTTTCCTTCCCCCAGGCCTCAACTTCCATACTGGTAAAAAGAGCCATGCCTTCCGGTTCTGCACTAATATGATCCGGCATTTGGTAATTCCAGACCCCGAAGTCGTATTTTTAGATAGCAAGTGTCTTAGCCAGTGTATTGTACTTTCCAATGCTCATCTTCTCAGGTGCTACTTTGCCTTACGAGGTTATGCCTGGGGCTCTTCAAAAAGCAGCCGATATATTACCGCTGACCCAGGGCATTAAACTGCTGAAAGCCGCTTCACTTGGCTTGCCGATCGATAGTGTTTTACTGCCCGTCATTGTGATGATTGCACTTGTAGTGACATGTATTGGTGTTTCCATTCACTTTTTCAGATGGGAGTAATCCAAGCGCGCAGATCTTCGCTACCAGCATTGCCCCCTATTCCCTGAGAGCAAGGAACGGGGCCGGGGTGTCCATGCCCATCGCCTCGGCTGAACTGGACACGGTGGCTCCCGACGTGTTGAATCCAAACATATTAGCCTCATTTGGGCATACTATATTGAACAACCAAATGGAGGGTGGTATAATATGGACAAGAAGATCAGTCGTGATAAAGAATGTACGAAGGGGGAGAAAGATATGTCTCCTATTGTATTAAATAAACTTGAAAATAAAGGTTTAAATGAATCTAAAAAAGCCATATTAAAACAACTTATGGGTTCCTATTCGGGAAAAGTTGATTTTAATAAGGTGCGTGACGAGTGGAAAAAGGATGAAAAGCGTTAATTTTAATGATCACTTTTTAGGTTTCGAAGAAGATGAGGATATCTTATTAGATACCAATATTATTTATGCGTTTCTAAACCCATTTGATGCTTGGCACACTACAATCAAAAACTTGTTTAATACCCATATCCTTACAAGTAATGTTAAATTATATCTTTATACTCATTCGAGTATTGTAAATGAAGTGACTTATTTATCTAGAGATCCTCTTAATAATTATTCTAAACATTACGGGACGATTTTTTCTGAACAAGATATTACTCAATCTGTGAATGATATTTTAGATAAAACGAAACAATTGATTGAACAGGATGTAGTTTTACTTTTAGAGAGCAATAAGGAAAGTATATATCAACAAGTAGATTATGCTATGTATTTTGGCGCGATGGATTCTCTTATTATATCTTTGGTAAATGAATATGGAATAAGTTTGCTAACAACTGACACTAGGTTGCTCAATAATCTTACGAGTAAACAAAATGAGTTTCCAAACATACGAAATGTTTATTACACAAATGGTTATCATAGGTCTTACTGAGGCTTCCCTTTTTGGAGGCCTTTTATTTTATAGTGTTTTATTTAGCCGTAATTAAACTGAAACCTAACGTTAAAATGATGCTAGAAGTTTTCATAGTGATTTGGCAAATATTTCTGTATAATGAAATAGAAAGTTCTAGAACTGAAAGTCAACCTTTCAGTTCTTTTATTATAGGGGGTCAACATTGACGAAGGCCAAACAGATTAAAATGTATAGCTTTGGAAGCGATAAAAGTCTATTTGCGCAGAGCATGGGACAAACCTTTTAAATGGATGAAAGATATGGATTAGATATTTATCGGACAGTTGACAGAGAAAAAATGCAGGTCGTAATGGATCTATGCATACCGATTAAATAGAGCAAGAATTCAGAAGTAAATAAACAGACTTCTTACTATAATGAGAACTGTTCCAGGGATATAGTTCGATTTGAAAGGAGTCTGTTTTGTGTTTTTAGAAGTAATAGAAAAAATGGAGGGTGTTAAAATGTTTGATATAAGAAAAATTCAGGAGCAGGTAATCTATGGAGCTGTCAAAAGGGCGAGCAATGCTGAAACAGCAAGAGAAATAGTCTATGGAAAAGATGAGTTGGCTAGAACAGAGAATAATCCGACTTGGGTGAACTCTACAATGAAGAGATTAGAAAACCATTTTGATAAGTCGGCTGTTAATCAGATTAGAATGAACTGTCAGTGTGGATATGGAATGGATGAGAAATTAGCGCTGTAGCTATCCCCATGGGGTAGTTTTTTTGTTATAATCAAAACAGCTTAGAAATATAAGGTTGAAAATAGTCGCAACAGAGAATATAGTGGAAAATTTTGTACTATATTAACCAGATAAATAATTAGGTTCGTTCTAACAAATCATGGTATGATTTGATTAATCCTTTGTTTAGGAGTGATTATTATGAAGGCAATTAAAATTCAAAATAAAGATGTCCTAGAAGCAGTTAATTCAGGTTTACCATATATCGAAATTGGTAACCGGAAGTTTTTATTATTCGAAGTTGAACAATATCCTGATACTAATGTTTATGAGGTGACTGATACCGAAGAAGAACAATTGTTATTAGAGGCTTTAGAAGGAGATAACCCAATCCTTTCTGATTTAGAAATAGACAAAATTTTGGGTTATACTAGAGAAGCATGAGAATACATTGGAGAAGATCGGCAGTTGATTCACTTATATCCCTTGATAAATGGAGAAGAGAAATAGAACTTAAACCTATAGCATCATTCTTGAGGGAGCACATCAATAATTATTTCCAAGGACAGGACTTTTCCGTATATGTCCCTGGAAAAGCCGTTGTTCTTAAAGGTTACCCCGTTAATTTAAGGATGCTGCTCATATCTGTTGGAAAATCTGATCCATATAAGGTTTTTTATCGTATTACAAAAGATGACATTGAGATATTCCTGGTTCGTCATCCACGGCAAAATCAAATGTTTTAACGCTAAGCGCATATTATAAATATTGGGTATGGATTTAACAATATATAAAAAAGGCAGAACAGGAGGGTTACTCATAGGCTAATCCAAGCTAGAGAAGGGGATTCATGCCCTATGCTTATGCAATGGGAAGCTGTTGGACAGGAGGGAGGCCTTGGTTACAATGAACTGAAATATTTTTGGGAGGAAAAAGCGGTACAATTAAAGTATCCGGCCAATGGGAAAAAAAACACTGCCGGCGTTATTAATAGGGTTAGTAATTTGGAAGGACTCCGTCTTACCTCGGAGGGAATGGCTATGGGATATCATGAGGGCAAAGCCACCTTTGTACCCGGCTTGCTGCATGGGGAAATTGGTCAGGTTAAGACTGTGGAAGTGAAAAAGAACTGGCAAAGAGGAAAACTGCTGGGAATTCTGAAAGCATCTGCAGACCGGGTCAACTCGCCTTGCAGTATATTTCCTGTTTGCGGCGGCTGCCAGCTGCAACACCTGAAATATGAGCAGACCTTGGTTAGGAAAGAAGCAGTGGGTGACAGCCACAGCCCTCGACCCATTGAAGCATCCGACGCGGGGTCCTATGTCAAGTCTCGACACAAGAGTATCTCTCTACCCATAGGCCATTCACGTAGTATGATTCGCTTAATGATGCTCCAGATTTCCATATGACTTTTGTCTAAAATTTGGAGGTCAATTCAAACAGTGGCTCAACCTGGTCCGAATTATTCAATAGAGGCTTAGCTAATATGTATTCGCAAATATCTTTTCGTTCCAGGCCGTTTGGTCTGGCTTTTTTGTTGTTCAGGAAAGTATAAAATTTTTGATTTGTGGATAACTGATTTGAAGCGCGTGCGACAGCACGCTTTTTCTATATACCCGATGGGTACATATGATTATTTCATCAGTCTCAAATTGGTTTTGCGATGGACTAATCTAGATTAGTCCATCGCAAAACCGGCAATTTTTTAATTTTTTTCGCTGGGAACTCATTCCCTTAATCTATAGTGTAATAAACCGTCCATAGTGAATCTGTCTGGAATTATCTGGTTGATGACGTAGTCGTATTATGATATAATATGACTATTAGAAAGTATATTGGAAAGAGGTGATACCATGGAGAAAATAATCCGGCCGTCAGCAGATTTAAGAAATCATTACAGTGAAATATCAAAACAGTGCAAAGAAACGAGAGAAGCTGTTATTATTACGGTAAATGGAAGAGGAGATACGGTAGTTCTTGGATTACAGGATTACTATCAGCTGAAATCAGAGTTAGAGCTGTTGAAAACGTTAGCTGAAGCAGATGATGATGTGAAATCTGGACGAGTGGCACCGATGAAGGATTCGTTTGACGAACTTCGGGCATCTTTATTGGAAAGGAAGAATGTATGAAGTATAAACTACTGAGAACGGATAAGGCAGAGGAGCAACTCCGTGAAATCATATTTTATATAGCAGATGATTCAGGAGACGTCGATATTGCACTGGGATATCTGGACAAAATTAAAACAGCAGTCAATCGTCTGCAAGATTTTCCGGAGTCAGGAAATATACCAAGATATTCAATTTTGAAAAAGCAGGGTTATAGAGTAATTATTGTTGAAAGGCATCTGATATTTTATAAATTCAATAAAGATGAGAAGACAGTTATTATATATGCCATTGTGGATGGAAGTTATGATTATATGGGGAAGTCTGGGGGTATTTACAAGATCCATCCCCTTGTCCGCTTTAAGCTTAGCTTTTCTGAGGGCCTTAATTGCACTGCCGGTCCTTTTTGTAGTAATGAAAATGAAAAAATCGGATAAGGTGAAATGGACGCTTTTAAAACCCTATCTTATTTCAGGTGTACTCCTAGGTTTTGGCTGGTTAACTTTGTTCTATGGGTTTAAACATACCAGTATTTCATCTGCCGTTATGATCTACAATATGTGCCCGGTATATGTCATGATAGCTGCACCGCTGTTATTGAAAGAGACTATCTCAAAGATTCAAATTGCAGTGATTTTCGTCTCTTTTCTAGGTCTCTTACTAATTGTTGGTCATGATTTATTAGAAGGTTATGGATCCATGGGGCTGGCACTTAGTGCCATTTCAGGGATGCTTTACGCAACCATTGTGCTTATTAACCGCAGTATTAAAGTCAGGGTGGATAATCAAACGGCCACCTTTGTGCAAATATTTACAGCGATGATTGTTTTACTGCCCTTTGTCTTGATTGATGGAACTATTTTAACGGTTGTAGACTTGGATTCTAGGGCAGTTACTTATACCATTCTATTGGGTATATTACATACAAGTGTGGCCTATACCATGTTCTTTTCCCTCTATACACATATGAAATCTGTTGAAATAGTGTCCTACAGTTATTTAGAGCCTTTATTTGGTATTTTATTCAGTGTGATCTTTGTCGGAGAGACATTAACACTCCCTCAGATTATTGGCGGGATTTTAATATTGGGTTCAACCTATCTTGGGGAAATGCTTAAGGATAGAAAATTATTTAAAGAAAAAAGATCCTACTCAAATGTAAGCGTCAACGCGCCTGATAATAGGTATTAAACCGGAGGTATTTCCGGAATTGTGTGCAGTTGGACAGTACAATTGATCGGAGCCGTGGCGGGCTAGGGTTAGGCTTGGCTATTGCACTGCTCGTTTTTGTCACTTATGCATCATATAAAAAAAGAAGGCAATTCACCCTTGCTGTTTTTAAGGGATGAGATCATACTTTCTAAATAATTTGGAATGCTGCCTTTTTGAGCATTATTAATAAACTTCTCAGTAAATTCTTGAAGTGTTTTTTCATCGATATCACTGGAATCGTCCCAAATGTCATGGGTTTTTTCAGGATTAAAAGCTGTTTCTATTTTTTCGTCTTGATTACGACCATCATCTTTATTATTGTCTGCTTCATCTTCATTATCATCGGCCGCATCCTCATCCGCTTCCAGCAAGTCCAGGGCAGTTTGAATCTCTTCTAGATAATATTCAAAAGGTTTAAAGGGCAGGAGTTTTAAAGAATAATTTAGATTTACCCATTCTAAAGTAATAGAATAGGGGGGCAGATGATCCAAATAGGTATTGACGACGATATTCATTGCCATATTGATAGCTAATCTGCTGTAGTCAGCCTTAAATTCCTTTGCTCTTATTAAATGCATGGATAATACATGGAGTATTTCGTGTTTAATGGTACTTTCCATTTGTTTTAGATTAAGATTTAAAAAAATGATGGGGTTAAAATATATAACATACTTTGCCCCTTTAAAATTCACAGCAGTAGGACTGCTGATATCAAAGCGTATTTCTCTGGACATTTGCATCAGAAAATAGCCATAGAAATTATCTTTGTCTTCCATAAGGCTTAGATTAACTTGATCGACAAGGCTGAAAAACTCTTCTGTAAACGCTTTGGGTATATTTAGCTTGGCATGTTCATCGTTGCGTTTTGCTTTTAAATAATTATTGAGAATGATATCTGCTTTTTCATAAAGCCCTTGAACCTGGTTATCAAAAAAAGTTTCCATAGCTTATCACCTGATTAAACGATAAGATTCAAAATAGGATTCGAAAAAAGCTTCATTTTCTATGGCGTGTTTGTATACTTCTGGATAACTGTTTTTAATATCCTTCATGAGTCCTATCTTTAAATCGACAGGATATAGTTTCAAAAACTCAATCAGCCTGTCTATATAAAAACTTGAATCATCACGATCATTTAAGATGGTTGCTTCTAAGCTTTTGAGAATATTCTTGGCGGCTAGATAAAGTCTGGTATGGCTTTCGTTTTTTACTCTTTCTCTGATCGATTCAGGAAGAGAATTTTTTGAAAAAACCTCTTCATAAGATATGAGTGAAGGATAATCGGATTCCACAAAACTCACAAACTCTTCGGCTATTAATCGCCCGACATTTCCTTTGACAACATTTAAAAACACGGATCTGGGTATGGAATCTTTTTTCTCCTTATAAATTCTATAGCTGCTGGAAATTCGCTCATAGCTTCTGGGAGTTGCTCTTAGATCGTCTTCGTTGATCTTATGCAAATAATCGGGGAAGGTGGAGATAAACTCGACAACCTTTTGCTCAATTCCGGCCTCTATGGCCCAATCTAACCACTGATTATAATCAGGCTCCATAGATAGCCAGACAAATCTATTTTCTTGGGCGGCATCCATATCGACAACCTGGTAATCAAAATCCGAACCATATTTACTGGAAGGATTCATGGCGGCTAAGATTTTGACACCTTCAGGTAACTTATAGCCGTTGATTTCCCGATTTAAAATTAAATTCATAAGTTCCTGTTGGACTGTATGTTCACAGCGATTGATCTCGTCTATAAATAACAGAACGATTTTTCCTTGAGATATTTCTTCATCAATTTCCCTGAGCTTATGATGAACAGCATATACTGTCGCTTTCTTTTCATCCTGATCTTCTTGATTATTGACGCCTGCATAAGATTCTACCGTTGGCAGACCGCCTATTTCACCTTCTTTAAGGAGATTCCCATTAATCACGATTAAACTCCACTTATTTTCTTGAGCAATTTCCTGGGCTAACGCTGTTTTGCCGATGCCGCTTTCCCCAACGATTAAGGGGACTTCCCCAGTCGATAGTACTAAGTCAACACTTTTTAAGGTGTCTGTAAAATTCATGATGTCTCACTCCTATAGCATCTTCAGCTTTTCATCGACAGCTATTTTTTTCGCCTTTTTACTGCCATATTTATAAATAAACATGATCTTGTCCATGGGCATAAGGTCGCTGTTTTGATGGATATAACTGCAATTTAAAAAGTCTCTGACATATTTTTCTTCAACATCTTCATTGGCTAAGGATGCCTTTAACACTTGTTCTAATTCATCTTTAGAGATTTCGTTCATAACATAGTTAATCACTAAACTATTGACTTGCAAAAATTCTAAGATTTTATGTTGATCTAAATCATTGATAAAGGTAATAGCCCTCTCATTATTCTTGATCGCTGTAAGCTCTGCCTGATGGGTAGGAGAATTGATATATCTTAAGGCATCATAATTGATTTTTACAGCCTCTTCCTGGACACTTGCGCAAGGTTCTTGGATAAATTTTATCCAATCGTAAGACTCCCACTTCTACAAGTGGGAGTGGTACCCCCGGCTCCGCTTCGGTGGGGGTAGAGTCCCCCACCGAAGACTCGATGTTCAACTTTAGTTGAACGAGTTCACTGAATCGTAATTTTTTCCTACAGCTAATAATTGCAATTCCTCACTTGGATTCTTAACATATTTAATAGCCCAGCCTGCTTGATTGATCGCTAATTTGATTAACTGATCGTTGGGATTTTTAAGATACTCTAAGTTAACCCAGCCATCATTGATCGCTTTGATCATCATATCTTCTGTAGGGTCATCTATAAATTGAATAGCTCGGACATTATTGTCTAGAGCTAATTCTTGCATCTCTCTGGTTGGATTATCAATATATTTTAACGTAAGTCCATTTTTTTGAACAGCCAATAACTTGATCTCATCGGTGGGATTAGTTATATAGGCTATGGCATTAGGATTATTCTTGATCATTTTAATCAGCTTTGCTTTTTCCATAAGGCTACGTTCCTTCTGTGATTATTTTTAGTATTACTTCGGATAATTGATATATTTTCTAAGTTAATTTAAACAGTATGATTATACCACCGGATAATAAAAGGGTCTATAAATGTACGGTCTCCACCCCATAAGCATATGGAAGCAGGCGGGTCCGTAAAGACAAATATAACGCTACCGGCTTGGTTAAAGGAGCTTGCTGAAAAACAAGGAGTGAACTTTTCACAGATTACCCAAGCAGCCCTTAAGGAGTACCTTGGAGTGGATAGACCTTAAAATTAAATGCTTTCAAAGCGAAAGGGGACGAAACTGCTGCTTCCCCCGACAGTGACGGCAATCCAAATTCGACACTGGTGACGAATTTGACCTACACCCAGGCGCTCATCCTTCTTGGGATCCCGGAAGAGGAGCGGGATGAGTTTATCGCGGAGCATGATGTCGAGAGCATGACCAAATTGGAATTGCAGCAGGCTGTCAAGGACAGAGAACAGGCCATTCAGGAGAGAAAAGACCTCCTAAAAGACCTGGACTTGAAAAGCAGCGAAATCACCCAATTAACCACTCAGGCCAAAAGCCTGGAGAAACAGGTAAAAGACTACAGTCGAAATACTCGGCCGAGCAGGAAAAAGTCACGTTAAAGCAAAGGGAGCTGGAGGCGGCCAAAGAAGAGATCCCGTCCGCCAGGAAAATTGCCGAACTGGAAAAAAGCTCAAAACCGCGGAAACCAAATCCTCCCTCATGACGGTCGACGCACCATTCACCATTCACCATTCACCGCGATAACCTGATACGGCATGGCTATAACGTATTAAATATTACCGGTGCATTCTGCCAAGGGTTTAGAATGGGAATAGGTTTACCTAATTGATCTTTTCGAGGAATCATTCCTGAATGGGAGACCATCAGGGCTGAACAAGGTGGAAAGAACAAATTATTAGAAGAGGAAAGACGTCTTTTCTGGGCGCCATCCAGCACATAACACGGGTTAGCGACATCGAAGTATTATATCTTGGGTAATAACTCGACGTCGCTAACCCCCAGACGTTAGGCGAAAGCTTTGCTTAATGACATTTTTTGGGGATGATATGTAGAAAGTCGGTTTTTAGTGATATACTAATATTAGAAGTGCTTTGTGAGAGGTGAAAATATATGAGCCAAGTAAAAGAAGCTGCAATTAAAATAATCAATAATTTGCCTGATCAAGCTACCTGGGATGATATAATGTACCAGTTTTATGTAAAGAAGAAAATAGAGCTATCTCTAAAAATAGCCGAAGAAGGTAAAGTGTACTCACATGAAGAAGTTAAGAAAAGGATATTAAATAAATGAGAATCGATTGGTCTGAGTTGGCCATTCTTGACTTAGAAGGCATAAATGAATTCATACAACGTGATTCAGAATACTTATGCTCTAGAATTTACAAGTAGAATTATTGAGATGATAGAGAAGCTATCTTCGTTTTCAAACATGGGAAGAAAGGTTTCTGAAGTTGATTGATGAGAGTATCCGTGAGGTATGTCAGGGTTTGGCTTAATGAAGGCCAACTTGAACTTGGCGACGACATAATGTATGTACTGATAGGCGGCGACATAAGACCACATGTTGTTGATGCACTGCAATTTCTGGTTGAAAAGATCAAAAGCGAATGTGTTACCGAAATTGAACAAAAATAGTATCAACACATTCGCCATTTCTGCTTGCCCTGCGTGGAGCAAAAATCTATTCTCTTGAAGAGAATCCAGTTGATGTGAAGCAGTGGGCAAAGCTGGAAAACGTGCGAACATATTATGAATTTTTCAAAAGATATGAAAATGAGTTCTAAGCCAAATCGCTGTGCTTGAGCAGCAGGATCAGATGCTTAAATACCGCGAGATTGAAAAACTGCGTAAACTTTTTGAAAAGCAGGAGAAAGTATCAGAAAATCGCAAGATTTTGTTGAGTAAAATCTTGCGATTAAGGTTATAACAACATATTCTATCAAGAGATTGATATTGAATCAAGAGTACACCTCTGGTAGGTATTGCCCAACGGTGTGGAATGTTCTGATGCCAAGTGCGTGGAAGACTAGGTCTTTTTTTTTGCTTTTTGCCAATATCCTGGAAGGGAATAAACAAATCACGCGGAAATATTAAAGGATAACTCGAATAATAAAGATTAGTGTCTAAAATGAAAGGTAAATTTGACAATATACCAAGGATCAAACACAAAGAGAAATGTGACAAGGCATGTGGAGACGGTGGTAAGGTTGGAACGGGCAAGGGTATTTCGCTAAAAAATTAAAAGGATGATTAAGATTATGATTAGAGAGATAGCTTACAATGATGTAAAAGACAGCCTCAAAACCGGGGATCTGTTTTTATTCCATGGTGTTCAAACGACAAGTAAGCTGATCGAATTGATTGAATGGTCATACTGGTCACACGTTGGTATGGTTGTTTTACCCAAGGACATCGGCATAACGGTTGAAGAACCTCTTTTTTGGGAGTCGACAGCCTCCGGTGACGGCCTGACGGATTACCTGACAGGCAAGCCCAAAGAAAACGGCCCCATGCTCGTATCACTGCAGGATCGTATCCAGGTGGATATAAATCAACATTACGATACGCATTTTCTGGTGAAATATTTAAATCCTTCGTTGAAGCAACGGGAGCTGGAACAGCTTAAGGATTTCATAGACAAAGTTCATGATCGTGGATTTCCAACGGCTGAAAATGCCTTGAAATACTACATAGAAGGCAGGTCTTTTAATAAACCAGCGCCCGATAGGGAAGTGTTTTGCAGTGAATTAACGGCAGAGACCTTCATGGCGATGGGATTCATCTCTACAGAATACGTACCAAACGGGTATTGCCCGGATGACTTTAACAAAGGCGACAATATGCCCTCCCTGCAGCCTTTTCACTTTATTGACGGGGCCAGATTGAATAAGTAGAGGATATTATGAGAAAGAAAATCGCTCCGATATTTGCAATTATTGCGCTAATTATCCTTTTATCAGCTACATTATTTTTAAATAAACCAACTGTCGCGCAACCACCAAAACCAATCAACGGTCTTCTAAATTTAAGCAACTGGTCATTTGAGAACCATGGAATTGTAAGCTTAGAAGGTGCGTGGTCATTCTACTTCAATCGGTTTCTGATTCATGAAGACTTTGAGCAGGGCATTGACGTTATGCCAACACCTATTGAAATACCCAACACCAAAGAGAGCATGGCGCGCTTTAAGCCCTTTGCGGGAAACAAATTCTACGGTACGATGAGGCTCGTTATAAAACTGCCTGAGGGTACGAGGACCTATGGACTACGGACAGATATCATACTGACATCCTTTAAACTCTACATTGACGGCAATCTACACGGTGAAGTGGGAAAAGTCGGAACGAGCCGGGAGAATAGCGTTCCTTACTACAATATACTCGCCACCTACTTTAACCCGGAAAGTCATGAAGTGGAGCTAATTTATCATACATCAGATTTTATAGCGGAAGATTGTACCATCGTGGCGCCTAAAATCGGATTAGCCTCCCAGATTTCCCGAGAAGTACAGTTGGGTTTAGGCAGGGATTTGTTCCTTTTTGGTATGCTGCTCATTATGGGAATCTATCATTTTGGTCTGTATATTATGAGGACAAAGGATCGTGCACCGCTTTATTTCGGGTTTTTTTGCCTCTTGTTTGCACTCCGTATGTTATTGGTAGGAGAACGCTTCTTACCAAGTCATTTGAATCTCAGTTTTTTTGTTTACGGACGAATGGCTTATCTATCTGTGTTTATCGGTTTTGCAGCTTTGTGTGGATTCTTATACTATGCTTTGGATGGCCTATTCGCCAAATGGTTTGTCAAGATCAGCATCGCTCTGGGATCATTGTTTGGTTTTCTCATCCTATTGATTCCCTATAGTTCAGCGGACAGGCTATTGATGATTTATGCTGTCTTTGCATTTATATTATTGGGCTATGCAATGATTCGCTTGGTGATTGGCGTATGGAAAGGAGTTCCTTTTGCAAATATCGTATTGCTGGGTTTCGCTTTTTTAGGGATAACATTGATCAATGATTTTATTTATCAAATCACACTTGCCAATACACCTTCACTCATTCCGTTCGGTGTTTCAGTCTTTACCTTTACCCAGGCCTATACCTTGTCTGCCAGATTTTCCAATGCTTTTACAAGAGCTGAGCAGCTCTCTGTAGAGAATAAAGCTATTTTGTCAGAGCTTAAGCTTATGAACAGTAATCTTGAATCCCTGGTTAAGGAACGGACTTCCGATTTACAGAAGGCTCTGGAGGAAATGGAAGTCATGTCTAAAACGGATTATCTGACAAAATTGCCCAACAGACGGTTGGTGTTTGCCAAAATTAAGGAACTTATTGAGCAGAAAAAGGGCTTTTACATTGGCTTAGCTGATATTGATCATTTTAAAGAGATTAATGATCAGTTCGGGCATGTTAAAGGTGACGAAATCCTTGTGCTTTTATCAGAAATATTAAGGGCAGCTATTGGCGGCTGTGGTTTTGTTGGCCGGTGGGGCGGCGAGGAATTCTTAATAGTACTGGAGACGGAGCAATTGGATACGATTCATGGCAAGGCCAATGAGATACGCAGGGCAGTAGCGGAATACTGTCACGCAGACATCGGCAAGAGCGTTACGATTACCCTTGGATTATGTCAATACCGGGAAAACACCTCCTTGGACATACTAATAGCCAGCGCAGATGAGGCTCTTTATCGGGGCAAATTAGCTGGAAGAAACCAGTGTATGATTTCCGCGTAAGGCTATTATCACAATATCAAATGGTTGGAATATAGACATCGCCAAGGGGCCACCAGGTTCAAGCGGAGATAACATTGATCAGATGAGTCTTTTTGATGTAGTGACGTCTACGCGCCCTAATTGTCTTTACGGTATTTATTAAGAATAAATTCTTTGAATTCTTCAAGGGATTTTCTCGCTTCCTCTGGCAGATCCTCCATTGGGTCGTCTGAACGGTGGGCGGCTGAAGTACTGTAACCTTGTTGGCTTTCAAGTAAATAAGGTCTTGGGTCAGTGATTCGTCCGAGAAGAAAGTCAACAGAACAACTCAGACTTTCTGCCAAAACTTTCAAAGTAGAGGGGTCGGGATATTTTTCGCCTGTTTCAAATTGTGATACGTCGGTTGGAGATATGTTAAGATTTTCGGCTAATTGTTTTAGTGAGATACCATTTAGTTCACGAATCATCTTTAGCCTGCTTGGAAAATTACATTCTTCAATTACAGAATGTTCTGTCCGTCCTAATAAGAAATCAGTAGAGACTTTAAAATAATCCGCAATTCTTTGTAGAGTATCATAATCAGGTTTACGCCTATCTACTTCATACTGTGCATACGTACTTCGGGACATACAAAGTATTTTTGCTAGTTCCTCTTGTGTGAGTTCGAGCTTGTTTCTTAGATATAGTAGCCTTTTCCCTAACATTACAAACATACCTCCTCTCCTATCTAGTATAGTCGCAATAAGCGACATTTAAAATAAGTGTTGCGAATCTCAACAAAATCATTGACAGTCGCGAATTGCGACTGTATTATTAAGATAAATTAAGTCGCGTTACGCAACGAGATAAAGGGGGGGAATTGTGGCTGAATTTGGCAAGACGAGGCTGTGGCTAATAAACTATCGGGGGGATTTAACACAGCAACAAGTTGCAAATAAAGCAGGAATAAGTAGATCATATTATGCAGAAATAGAGTCAGGCAACAAAAATCCTGGTGTTAAAACCGCTAAAAGACTTAGCAGCGTTTTAATGTTTGATTGGACTATTTTTTATAAATCATGAGAATTATGTTTCAAAGTGAAGGTTCTCATCAATCATAAGACATAATATAGAGTCCTCGGTATTGCCGGGGACTTGATTTTTGGGCGCACTAATCCCCAAAATAAAAATTAACGGAGGATAGTATGTCTGAGATCAACGAATTAATAAAGCGAATTGAAGAATTACGCCTGAACGTGATTAAGACAAAAGAGGGAAGAGCTTATACGGATCCGGTAGTTGTAGCTGCAAGTCAAGAGTTGGATGATGTTTTAGACAGGTATCAAGAGATGCTAATGAGAAAAGCGGAGAAGGGTTAGGATAGGATTGCGGTTATCTTTCGTGCTACAAACCCGCGTGGCATTCGGAGAATAAAAAAGATGAGAGGCAAAGAACGGCCTCTCATCATGTCGTACATGATACTGTTTGCAAATACGATCGTTGTATTATCTCAAGGCTAAGACGTTTAATACAGGACGTCTTTTGTCATAATTACATGTTAACTGCCTTAGTGTAGGGTGAGTTCATGGATGCCCTGCAAATAATATGGTTGACTACTTTGACAACGGTGGCTGGTGAACAGGTTAGTTTGACAACTCGAAATTCTCTAGAAGTTTCACCGTATAATACTTTTAGAATATCTAGGACCCTTCCTTTAGTGGCTAAGAACTTAGTCTCATTGCTAGCACCACGTAGTTCTGGTACCCAAAGTTGCTCAAGTTCATGGGATAACTGTAATAGTTCTGTACGAAAACGCAAATACATAAGAACCTCCTTAGATTTTGTATAATTCATTTTATTGAAAAAGTTTGATCCAAATTATCCACTTGTAAAGTGTTTGTAAAAAAATAATACACACTTTGCTATTATATGTAGGAAGCTTTTTTATGTGTTAGAAAAAAAGCCATCAATCAGTAAAACGGAAAGCATTACCATATTCCTTCTTTTGCACAATTAGCATGATATAATGGGACAGGGGGAAATGTCAATGCAAATTCTCAAATATTTGAGTGATAATAATTGGTAGCAAATTTCTTTTAGCATCTGCTGACATGAGTAGAGTCCTTCAAGTTCAACGTTTGAGCTGAAGGGCTCTTTTTAATATGAAAATCCCTAGATGACTAGAAGTTCAGTCGGCATAAATGAAACGTGAAAACGTGAAAACCCAAGCGTTTTAACAACACTAATAGTTTATGTATACACTTTCTTGTTAAAAAAGGTACTTGACCCTATAGTAACTATAGGGTATAAAATACGAAATATATACAACAGGGTGTAAACAAACCCGTTGCCGATATAAAGAAATCAACATTGACAAATAGAAAGGCAATGAAGACAACGATGGAAAAAAGAATCCTAATTAAAAATGCACGGGCAATTGTGACGTGTGACGCTGCAGATCAAGTGTTTTATGATACCGATATGCTTATCGAAGGACCACAGATTATCCAGATGGGTAAGAATTTATCGTCGCAGGACGCTGAAGTGATCGATGGGCGTGACAAATTCGTTTATCCCGGCCTGATCAACACGCATCACCACTTTTTTCAAACCTTTGTTCGCAACCTGATGACCATAGATTATCCCAATATGCTGGTGGTCGAGTGGCTGGACAAGATTTACCGTATTTTTCAAAAAGTTGATTCTGAGGTTATTTATTATTCTTCATTGGCTGCCATGGGAGACTTACTCAAGCACGGATGTACCTGCGCTTTCGACCACCAGTATTGCTATACGAGTGCATCGGGCAAGTTGTTGGTCGACCGGCAGATGGAAGCGGCTGCCCAACTGGGTATTAGGTATCATGCAGGTAGAGGGACTAATACACTCCCCCGCAGCAAAGGGAGCACGATCCCTGACGAAATGCTGGAAACAACCGATGAATTCATTTCCGATTGTGAGCGTCTGATTGATTTGTATCATGATCCAGCACCCTTTTCCATGCACCAAATCGTGGTGGCACCCTGTCAACCGATTAACAGCTACATAGAAACCTTCCAAGAATCCGTCGCTCTGGCCAAGGGCAAAAGGTGTACGCCTGCATACCCATCTTGGCGAGGGAGAAAACATCATTATGCAGGAGCGCTGGAAGAAGCGAACGCTTGAATGGTGCGAGGGAATCGGCTTTGTCGGCTCGGATGTCTGGATTGCCCATGGATGGGAGCTACAACCCTATGAATTCAAGGTGATGGGACAAACAGGCACTGGGGTTTCCCATTGTCCGGCGCCTGCGGTCTTGGGCGGTTTCCCGATTCTTAATATGAAAGCCCTCCAGAAGGATAACGTGATTGTTAGTCTCGGATGCGACGGTTCCGCAACCAATGACAGTTCCAGTCTGCTTGATTCCCTCAGGATGGCTTATCTTATGCAAGCTTACCATAGCAAAGAGCGAGGGGGTTGCGTTTCACCTTACGAGTTACTGAAAATAGCAACGGTTAATGGTGCAAAAACGTTAGGACGAGACAAACTGGGATCGTTGGAGGTTGGAAAAGCCGCTGACTTGTTCATGATTAACACTGGGGTGTTGGAATTGACGGGTACCCTCCATGACCCTAAAAACATTCTGGCGCGAGTTGGCGTAACTGGCCCGGTCTGGCTGACGATGGTCAACGGTAAGGTTGTGTTCCGGCACGGCCAGCTGTTGGGTGTCGACGAACAGGCACTGGCCGAACAAGGGGAGCAGGTTTGTACGCGGGTGCTTCGCAATGAATGTGAGGCATTCCGCTAAAAATAAAACGATACAAATAACCAAGAGGAGGAATTATGATGAAACTTATTAAAGGGATCGCAATTCTTATGTGTATGTTAGTGTTGTTAACCGGTTGCGCCAGTGGCGGCGCACAACAGACCACGTCAAAAGAGGAAAAGATGAAAGTGGCTCTGCTCTTATCCGGTCCTGCCAATGATCAGGGTTGGAATGCGACAGCTTTGGAGGGACTTAAGGCCGCTGAATCGAAATTCGGGTTAGAGACCACCTATTCAGAAAATGTAGGTGTCGCCGACACCGAATCAGCGTACAACGATTATGCTGCACGGGGATATAATTTAATTATCGGGCACGGTTTCCAGTTTGGAGATCCAGCAGTCCGTGTGGCCCAAAAATTTCCTAAGCTCAACTTCATGGCAACTGAGTCCAATTCACAGGCTTCGAATATGGCTTCCTATGTAATGAGCTGCGAGCAGGGCGGATATTTGATGGGTATCCTGTCTGGTTCGATGTCCAAAACCGGTAAAATCGGGGTAATTGGCGGTATAGAGCAACCCTCTATTGTCAAGGAGCTTGAGGCCTTTAAGTTAGGTGCAAAAAAAGTAAACCCCGACATCATTGTTTATGATATTTACGTCAATTCATTTACCGACGTTTCTGCCGGTAAAGATGCGGCGCTGTCCATGATCGGCAAGGGTGCAGATGTTCTCTACCATGTTGCAAACCAGGCGGGTACCGGCGCAATTAAGGCGGCAGAGGAAAAAGGTATCCTGGCTTGCGGCAATTCATACGACCAGAGTTCAATCGCGCCTAATACGGTTATGTGTTCGACGGTGTACAATATGCCAACAGTTATACTAACCGCTGTCGATGCGGTTAAAAATGGTTCGTTTAAAGGCGGAATTTCTCACTTGGGTATGAAAGAGAACGTCGTCGATATTTCCCCGTACCATTCTTTCGAGAGTAAGATTCCCGAGGCTACCAAGAAACTGATAGAAGATACCAAGAAACAGATTATTGATGGGACTTTTACCGTCCCAGTCATCGAGAAATCCACAAAATAGACATAAACATTTAGAAGATGTCTCGATGGATCATGTTGCGAACTGTCCAGAGACATCTTTTTCTTTTTAGGGAGGTTGAATCTATGGCTTTGCTTTCCATGAAGAACATCAACAAATCGTTTTTTGGGAAAATGGCCAATAACCAGGTATGTTTCGATCTGGAGCCCGGAGAGATCCATGCGCTCTTAGGAGAAAACGGTGCCGGGAAAACTACATTGATGAACATTTTGTACGGCATCTATGCAAGGGATTCCGGGGATATTTTCTGGAAAGGGCAAGAGGTTGCCTTTACATCACCCAGAGACGCTATTGCTTTCCATATCGGCATGGTGCATCAGCATTTTATGCTGGTACCCACCCTAACCGTGTCGCAGAACATAACCCTCGGGCTTAGAGAAAAAGGATATCCTTTTCCTAACCGTAAGGCACTTAAGGCAACGATTACGGACGTTTCGAAAAAATACGGGTTGCAGATCGATGTGGGTGCTTACCTCTCCACCTTGTCCGTAGGCGAACAGCAAAGAGTTGAGATTATTAAACTTCTCTATCGAGATGCAGAGCTGCTTATTCTGGATGAGCCTACTGCAGTGCTTACTCCCCAGTGGAAGAATACGCCATCAAAACCCCAGGTTTGAACACTCCCCTGCGCTACCTGTCTGGCGGAAACCAGCAAAAGCTAATCCTGGCACGAGAAATGGCGGGTGACCCGAAAGCTATCGTGGCACATCAACCGACACGCGGGCTTGATATTGGTGCCACAGAGTTCGTCCAACAGCAGCTTCTCCAGCATCGAGGAAAAGGGTGCAGTATTCTCCTCATCTCAGCGGACTTAGAGGAAGTCCTCTTACTGAGTGATAGGATCGCCGTGATTTATAAAGGGCGTTTCATGGGAATTTTCCCTAACACTAAAGAACTGAATCTCTCCCAGGTCGGTCTTATGATGGCTGGGAAAACGTCTGAAGCAAGGAAGGAATCACTATGAAACAGTTTGGAAAATCTCTGTCTTTTCTTGGTATTGCCGTTCTGACGTTATCCATTACGATTGTACTGATCCTTATGGTTGGCAGCAACGTAGACCAGGCATTCTCCAGCTTTTTATCCGGAATTTTCGGCTCCTTCTATTCAGTTTCCGAGGTTTTGGTGAAAGCAACTCCGTTAATCCTAACTGGATTGGGCGTGGCAGTAGGGTCCCGAAGCGGGTTTATCAACATTGGTGCCGAAGGGCAGCTTTACATGGGTGCCATTGCCGTTACCTGCATTGCTTTCTGGCTTCACGATCTACCGGCAATGGTTATGATTCCGCTGGTGATCTTGGGAGGGTTCGTTTTTGGAGGGGTTTGGTCCGCTGTTCCGGGGTTTTTAAAGGTACGGTTCGGGATCTCGGAGGTGATTACCACGCTCATGTTTAATTATATTGCTATAAGTATTGTAGGTATTTTGGTGCGTACTTCCCTCAAGGATCCCTCCAATTCTTTACCTATGTCGGCATTTCTGCCGGACGGAGCGACACTCCCGACCCTTATGAGCTCTACACGGTTGCACGCAGGTCTCTTGGTCGCTCTAATCAGTGTAGTCCTTGTCTGGCTTTTGGTATGGAAGACTCCTACGGGCTATCAAATGCGGGCTGTTGGTCTAAATCCCAGGGCCTGTAAGTGCTCCGGTATTTCCGTGTATAAAAACATTATTCTCTCCTCTTTGATAAGCGGCGGCCTTGCCGGAATTGCAGGTGTGTGTGAGGTGTCCGGACTGCATCACAAGCTGCTTGAAGGTATCTCCCCAGGCTATGGATATATCGCCATTATCGTCGCGCTGTTGGGGAAAAACCACCCCGTAGGTGTAGTCATCTCTGCTCTGGGCATCGCGGCGCTTCAGATTGGTTCATTGGGAATGCAGCGTATGGCTGATGTACCCACCTCTATTTCATCCATTATCTTGGGGGTTGTCGTCTTATTAATTCTGGCCCGTAAAAGTATATTTCGCCGACTCTTAACGGACGAATAGGAGGATCGAACAATGGATTCTGGTTTTATTACCCTTGTTACAATGTATTTGATCGCCTCTGTTAGGATGGCAACCCCTCTTATCTTAGCGGGACTGGGAGAGGCTGTTTCCGAGAAGGCCGGGATCCTTAATATCGGTGTTGAGGCTATCATGCTTTCCGGAGCTTTTTTCAGCTTTATCGTCTCGTTTTTTACTGGAAACCTATACTTGGGTCTCTTAGCGGGTATCGGGGGCGGCATTTTTGTCAGTATGATCCATGCCGTATTAAGCATCCATTGTAAAGCTAACCAGACCATTGCGGGTTTGGCGCTCAACTTTATGGTGATGGGACTGACAAGCTTCCTGTTTTTGATCGTCTTCGGGCAGACTACTACCCTCCCATCATGCAGTGTATTCAGTGCGGTGAAAATTCCTTTGCTGTCGCATATTCCGATCATTGGCCCGGCCTTGTTCAATCAGAATGTGTTTGTCTATATCGCTCTGATCTGCATTGTACTGACCGCGATTTTCTTTTATAAGACGGAGTGGGGGGTTAATCTGCATGCCGTTGGGAAACATCCGCAGGCGGCGAACTCTGCCGGCCTTAATGTCTTCGCAATCCGCTACTTCGCTTGTTTTGTCAACGGTATACTGGGCGGGTTGGGGGGAGCAAGTATAACGCTGGGACAGCTCGGTTTCTTCATGGAGAATGTTACCTCCGGAAGAGGCTATATTGCTTTGGTGGCTGTCATCCTGGGACGGCGTAATCCCGTCGGGATTTTTGCGGCAGCTATGGTGATCGGCTTTTCTCAAGCACTGCAGTACAACCTTCAAACCTTGGGCTTCGCGATTCCCACGCAGGTATTCAGCATGTTCCCCTATGTCGTTGCCGTCATCGTACTCTTCTTATCGATTGGCAAAAGTATTGACCCTTCTGCACTGGGTGTCCCCTTCGAACGCAACAAACGGTAATAAGATCTTGGATGAGTTTCGCCACCTGACAATAATTCATAAAAATATACCTGGCAAAGCAAAAGATACTGGTAGAAAGATGCCTTTGTTTTACATTATTTCAACGTGGCATCCGGAGAACTAAAAAGATGAGAGGCAATGAACTACCTCTCATTTGTTGTATATTATCCATGATACTGTTTGCAAATACGATCCTTGTATTATTTTTAAGTCAACAACTACATGTTAACTACCTTAGTGCGACGGTAAGTGATGTTAGGGAACTCTTCGGAGCTTTGAATTGACTAAGCCTTTTCTCATGAAGAAAGATGTGCTATTATCCAAGAAAGTAGAGAAAAAACGATTCTGTCTTCCCCGACAACTTCCAGCATAGTTGAAACCCCTATGGGCTAGATTGGCATTATTCTACTTTAGAAGTCTAATGAGAATATCTATATATCAAAAGGATGGTGTTGTATTTATGGGGGAATATGAGAATAATCTAGACTCACACATCCTTGAGGATAATCTAGTTGAATTACCACTTAGAATTATTGAAATATTAGAAGATATTTGTATACATGTTGTGGATATAAGAGGCTGCACTACTTATTACTCAAAGGGGTGTGAAAAAATAGAGCAATATAAGAGGGAAGATATATTAGGTAAGAATATATGTGAAACTTATAGGATAGATGAAAATACAGAACTAAATGCTGATAACAGTGTTATACTCGGAGTACTACAAACAGGAAAGCCAGTTATAAATAGAGTAATGAAATTTATTACCCTAAAAGGCAAACTTGTAAATGTTGTTACGAGTGCCTACCCAATATTTTCAAACAATAAATTATTGGGTGCTATTGCCGTTTTTAAAGATTTATCTCAAATAATTGAAATGTCATCTGCTATAACACAATTACAGAATGATCTACTCTTGCTGAGGAAGATACAATCTAAAAATGGAACACAATTTCATTTTAGCGATATCATTGGATCGAGCGCTGTTATTAAATCTACCATTGCCTTGGCTAAAAAGATTTCAGTTTGTTCTTCTTCAATACTTATTGTTGGTGCAACCGGAACTGGTAAAGAATTATTTGCCCAAAGCATACACAACTATGGTCCTGTATCTAATGGGCCCTTTGTGGCTATTAACTGTAGTTCTATTCCTGAGACACTGCTTGAAAGCATACTCTTTGGAATAACTAAAGGTGCTTTTACCGGCGCTAATGATACCATCGGTCTTTTTGAACAAGCTAATAATGGGACGTTATTTTTGGATGAACTGAATTCTACTAGTTTAGCATTCCAAGCATCGCTTCTTAGAGTATTGGAAACAAATAAGATCCGTAAAGTTGGGGGTAATAAAGAGATCGCAGTAAATGGACGAATAATAAGTGCAACGAATATTAATCCTATTGAAGCAATTAAAAAAAACCAATTGAGGTTAGATCTTTACTATAGACTTTCAGCTGTAACATTAGAAATCCCTACTTTGGGCATGCGACTTGATGATATAGATGAGTTGGTAAATAGTTTTATTAAAACGAACAATAAAATTATGAGGAAAAACATCCATGGAATTTCGGATGAAGTCGCCATTATCTTAAAAAAATTTAACTGGCCTGGAAATGTACGCCAGCTAAAACATTGTATTGATTATGCAATGAATATGACTGAAATAAATGATATCTTAATAACTCCCAAACACCTGCCAAAATACATAGTAAATAATTCGAATACTAAAGAAAATCATAGAATTATCAAAGATAATAATTTGAAAGAAACATTAAAAGATATTGAGCGAGAAATAATTATTGAAGAAATTAAAAATAATAATGGTAATTTTAGTAGAGCAGCTAAAAACTTAAGTATTTCAAGACAAAACCTTCAGTATCGCTTAAAAGTTTTAAATATTTTGGACCGTGAGTTACAGTGATCTGATGCTTGACAGTCTAGGTGTCTGGTGAAGCATCATAAAACAACTCAAAAAGTTTAATTAAGAATGGAGGCAACAAAAAAGTTGTTTCTCATTCTTTTTTTTGCACAATTTTGGCTGCCTTTAGATCGGAGTGACAGTGTAGGAGCAGTTAGAAGAACCGGTAATTTAGCAAACGTAAAGAATTTTTGCATGCAAGAATTCTTTACGTTTGCTAAATATTTGATTTTTTCGAATATTTGAAACCATTTTTATAGAATTGTAAAAAAATTTATACATGCTTATTAAAATATTTTAAATTTTTTTAATTATTTTACTTTGTGAGCTTTTCTTTTTTCACTTCATGGGGAAATAATTTAAATTGAAGTGGCTCTGTTTACAGCCTTTATAGACTTACTCAATAAAGAAGAATATAGATTAATTAAAAAATTTCGAAGAATGGCACGAAGTTTGCAAATATATAAAGTTGTAATAAATAAAGGAGGTTTTCAAGTTGGCTCGTAAAAAAGGTATTCTTGATTTTATGAAAATGAAGAAAGATGGGGAACAAGCCGCATGGGTAACTGCTTATGACTATCCTACGGCTTCCTTTGCGGAGCAGGCGGGTATGGATTTAATACTTGTGGGAGATTCCTTAGGTATGGTTGTTCTCGGTTATGAGAGCACGATTCCAGTAACTATGGCGGATTGTATTTCGCACTGTCAGGCTGTTCGCAGGGGGGCACCGAATACTTGGATCGTTGGGGATATGCCATTTTTATCCTACCAAGTATCGGATCAAGATGCTGTAGAAAATGCCGGTCGCTTTCATAAAGAGGCAAGTGTTGATTGCATTAAGCTCGAAGGTGGAAGGCGGGTTTGTAGCAAAATTAAGGCGATTACTGATGCCGGTATGTTGGTCATGGGCCACATTGGCTTGACTCCTCAAAGTTCAGGACAATTAGGTGGATTTAAAGCCCAGGGTAGAGACGTTAATAGTGCAAGGGATCTCATTATCGATGCAATCGCAATTCAAGAAGCAGGAGCATATGCCCTTTTGTTAGAAGCAGTTCCACCAGAACTTACTGGATTTATTGCACAGAAACTAAAGATTCCTGTTTATTCGATCGGTGCAGGACAACCATGTGATGGTCAGCTGTTAATATGTGGGGATATGCTGGGCATGTTTGAGACGTTTACTCCAAAGTTTGTTAAAAAATATGCAAATATTGCTGAAATTGAAGTTAATGCATTTAAACAGTACATCAATGATGTAAAAAGTGGACAATTTCCGACAGATGAGCATGTTTACCATATCTTAGATGGTAAGGAGGAATTCGAAAAGCTATTTAAGGAGTTTTGACTTTCTCAATGTTGAATAACTGACGACTATCTCTATAAACAAGAACATCAATGACAGAAAGTTAATATAAAGCTGGTTACAAACCAAATTTGATATTGGAGGACGAAATATATGAGTAACATGGAGTATCTAAAAAACAAACCAATAGCAATCCTTGGAGCTGGAGCCTGCGGTAAGGCGCAAGCTGGAGATTGTGCCTTAGGTGGCGCAATCACTCGTATTTGTGATTTGCCTCCCTTTGCCGAAAAAACATTATTTGGTATTAAAGAACAGGGTTTAAAGTTCTTTGGGGAACAGTTGAACCTCTACGGGTTTGAACGCTCAGGTGTCGCTCAGTTTGACAAAGTTACCACAAATGTTGCAGACGCTGTAAAAGGTGCAGGAATCGTCATCGTAACGACTCCGTCTATCGGACACATGCCCTTTTTTGAACAGTTAGTTCCTGCCTTAGAAGATGGCATGGTCATCCATATCTTCCCGGATAACTACGGCTCTTTATTACTAAGAAAAATGATGCGTGAGGCAGGCTGTACTAAGAAGGTTATTATTGGTGGATGGTCTAGTGCACCTTATGGCTCTAGAGTTGAAATTAAAGGTGGAGTCGTCTTACCGAAGGTTCGAGCCTACTATCGAGCAATCACCCTAAGGGGAGCAGCACTTCCGACAACGGATCAGGATGATTTCCTGGAAAGCACAAAATATATTCCGAGCATGGATGCAATAACTAAGGGTGATGGCGTCGTTGGAGGAGAAACTGTCATGGACACCGGATTTAGTAATGTAAATCCAGTTCTGCATTGCCCAGGTACCATCTTAGGAGTCGGAGTCATGGAAAACTGGGGCGTAATTTATGGAGAGAACAAATACGACTTCTCCATCTACTCCCATGCTTATTGTCCATCAATATCTCAAGTTCAATACACCTTGTACCAAGAACAATGTAAATTAGCAGCAGCAATGGGTGTCGGCATTCAGGCATTTGACAAGAAACAATTCTTCTCAAGAGAAAATATCTTAGGGCCTGAATATATGGGGCCGGATTATGAGATTCCCTTTGACCAGCAGGATTATATCCAGTTTGGAACAGGCCCACATACCATTAACAATCGATATATCACTGAGGATATTCCGGTAGGATGCCATGTTTATCATGAACTTGGTAAGAAATTCGGAGTAAAAACTCCTGTTGTAGATTCGATGATCAACCTTGCGAATGCTATGCTCGAAACGGATTTCTACGAATCAGGTTACAGTTTGGAGTATCTGGGCATCGGTCATATGGATAAGGATGAAATGTTACAGTATCTCCACGAAGGAGTTTATAAAGAAGAGGTATAAGCGTTTAAAATCCCTTACCATTCTCTTCACTTAATTGGGGAGGAATGGTAAGGCTTAATATGATCTATCTCGATAGATCGTTAAAGGAGGTGCACTAATAATGGATATGGATGCAATGCAATTATTCAACATTGTATTGACCGGAGTCCTAAGAGGGGGATTATACGCGCTAATGGCAGTGGGGCTTTCCTTAGTTTTCGGGGTAATGAATATCCCAAACTTTGCTCATGGAGAGTTCTACATGCTAGGTGCATATTTTTCTTATTTTGCCTACTCATATTTTCACTTCGGCCCGATCTCCAGTATTCTATTGGCTGCAGTTGGAACGTTTATTTTAGGGGCTATCACAGAAAAGACGTTGTTCTACCCGTTACGTAAACGGTCCAAGAAAAACTGGATAATGAACACATTTCTTTTGACCTTAGGGATTTCAATTGTTCTTCAAAACAGTGCCAAAATGCTTTGGGGTAACACATATCGAGGGATTACTCAGTATTGGCCCGGAAAAGTAAGTATTGCCAGTTTTAATATTTCTAATGATCGTATTGTAGGGTTTTGTATAGCCATGGTTACTATTGCTATCTTCTGGATTTTCTTAAATAAAACTACTATGGGACGAGCTATCCGCGCCGTTTCTCAGGATGAAACTGGAGCGAGTATAGTTGGTGTTAATTTAAACGTTATCCATACGCTGACCTTTGCGTTAAGTTGTCTGCTTGCTGGTTTGGCAGGAGCAATACTGCTTTCTATTTCACCCGCTTATCCGTTTATGGGCATACAACCGCTCTACAAGTCTTGGTTTGTACTGATACTAGTTGGAATGGGGAACATAGGGGCGAGTATCTACGGTGGATTGCTAGTTGGGTTGCTTGAAACCTTCGCCTACATGAAATTCGGCTCTGGCTGGCAGGATGTCGTGAGTCTAGTCATAATAATCATGATTTTAATATTTAAGCCACGGGGATTGTTTGCCAAAAAAGGGGTCAAGAGCGTTTCGGAATAATGCAGATTATCAATGATTGGAGGGATGAGCGTGGAAAAGGCAGAGAGTAGTTTTACAAAAGGTGTCCGATTCACAGGGAAGTTTGGGTTTACACCTTTAGGACTGGCTATGCTTTTTGTTCTTGCTATTTTCCCACTGGTTCTACAGGATGAAGTGATTACCCGTCTACTAATTTCAGCACTTATGCTGGGGGCACTGGCTATGGCTTTTGACTTCACCGCGGGTTTTATTAATATCAACAACTTTGGTTACGCGGCTTTTTGGGGAGTAGGTGCATATACTTCAGCACTTCTTGCGGTTAAATTAGGTGTCTCACCGTGGCTTGGAATGTTAGCCGGCGGGATTTTGGCTGGATTGTTGGGTCTTGGTTTAGGTTTTCTTACTCTGCGGTTGGCCGGGATCTTTGCTTCTTGTATGACGTGGTTTGTTGCATTAGCAATGTTTGCGGTGACGGCTAACTGGGTTGAGTTAACACGAGGAACATCGGGGCTCAGTGTTCCACCGCTTTTTAACACTACTGGAAATATCGAGTATTTTTACACAATACTAATAATGACAGTTTTAACCTATGTGGGATTAAAAGTTATTATCAAATCTCATATAGGAACAGCATTTCGGGCTATTGGACAAGATCTGCAGGCTGCCCAGGCCTCGGGGATCAATGTAACTAAATATAAGATCATGAATTTCACGATCTCATGTGCCATTGCGGGGGTACTCGGAGGGTTTTACGCTCATTTCGTCGGCATTATTACTCCAACTGTTATGAACACTAGTCATACAGTTGAAGTAATGGTACTTTCTTTTGTCGGCGGTAGAGGAACAATTTGGGGTGGATTGATTGCGGGATTAGTCATGATTCCAGGTATGGAATATTTAAAAGGCCTAATGGAATTGCGATTATTAATCTATGGGGTATTAATGATAACTGTTATGATATTTTTCCCTAGTGGCTTGGCCGGTCTTTATTACAAAGTCGTCCAATTTATTAGGAAAAATGCAACCCTGACAAAGTTCAAAAAGTAAGAAAAGGATGTAAGGAGGGCAGGCCTGTAGCAAATGAGTTAGGATTGTGAACCAATATGAATTAAAAACAAGGGGAGGCTTTAAAATTGAATTCATTTTTATTCAAAAAATCACGCAATTTTGTGGTTGCCTTGACGACGGCATTAGTCCTTAGTCTTACTCTGACAGGATGTGGTGGTGCAAAGCCATCGAGTGAGACTACACCAGCGGCATCAGCCGCGCCAAACAGTGTTATTAAGATTGGTATAATTGCACCTTTAACTGGACCTGCGGCTCGGACAGGGCAAGAATTCAAGGATTCGATAAATATGGCCTTTGGTGAAATTAATAATAAAGTAGGAGAACATCCGATTGAATTCAAATGGATTGACAGTGAATCAGATGCAGAAAAAGGAGCACGGGCTTACGAAAGTGCGATTGTTAATGACAAGATTACAGTAGGCTTTATGGATTGGCACAGTTGGGTTTCTGTTTCCTGTATGGAAGTAGCAGCTAAGTATAAAATGCCTCACTTTTTTTCATACGGAGCGACGGATGTGGTCAATCAAAAGTACAAATCTGATCCGGAAAAATATGCCTATTGGATGGGCAAGGCATGGCCTACCCCAGAAAAGTTAAGTATAGGCTATGTTAGTGCGGTGGAGGAAGCAATTACCAAAGGTATTTGGAAACCAGAGAATAAGAAGGTTGCATTGTTTGGTGTTGATAATGATTGGGGCAGAGGATTTTGTGCAGCACTGGGTGAGCAGTATAAAGCGGCTGGTTGGGAGGTTGTTGCTACCGAATGGGTGGGCCTCGGAGAGACGGAATTTTATCCTTTGTTAAATAAATTAAAAGGCTTAAATGTTTCCTTGGTAGCCGGTACGATGTCTGATCCTTCCTCGGTTTCCTCACTCATTAAACAATCAAGAGAAGTTGGATTAAAAAGCTTGATAGCAAGTGATGGATTAGGCTGGGTAGGAGAATGGTATAAGCTAACTGGTGACTCATCAGATTACGTTATCGATCAAATACCACAATGGACGACACCTGAAGCTAAAAAGTTCCAAGCTGATTTTATGGCTAAGTATAAATATGAACCAGGAGCCGCTGTAGCGGGTATGTCATATGATTACACTAAATTCTTGATTAAAGTATTGGAAACAACTGAAAAAGACTACGGATCGATCACTACAGAAAATCTATTTAAAACGGGCAAAGAAAAAGTTATGACAGGCCAATTAAGTTACAAGGATGGAATCCTAATGAAAGAATACAAATATACTCCGCAGACCTTCCCCGATCCAGTAATTGATGGAGACCATTACATGTTTCCTGTAGTTCAGTATTTTGGAGGAAAGCCCAATGTAATTTGGCCTGAAGCTTTTAAAGATGCAGACTTGAAAATTCCCGATAATCTAAAATAATTACTGTTTAGAATGGGCGGAGCGTAACATGCTACTTATCGAACGCTCCTCCATTCTAACTCATAAGTATATGGAAAATTATAAAGAAGCTGGTGGTAGCTATGATATTGAAAACGAAGGACGTTTGTAAAAGATTTGGTGGATTAAAGGCAGTTAATAACGTTAGTCTACAGGTTGAAGAGGGGCAAATCTACGGATTGATTGGTCCTAACGGGGCTGGGAAGACAACGTTGCTAAATACCATCGCGGGAGTGCATCCGCCAGAAGCCGGAAAGGTTTTTTTTAGAGGTCAGGATATTACGGGGTTTAGAGCAGATAAAATTTGTCATACCGGGCTGGCTAGAACATTTCAAATTGTCCATTCGTTCCAGAACATGAGCGTATTGGAGAATGTAATGGTAGGTTCTGTGTTTGGAAATCGACGACCCCATTCTAAGCCAGCAGAAATGGCCACAGAGATGCTAAACTTTGTCGAGTTTCCTCTGTCGCACAATACATTAGCTGGGAATTTGAACACTATACAACTCAAGAGATTAGAGTTAGCCCGGGCTTTAGCAACAAACTGTAAGCTTCTCTTGTTAGACGAAGTAGCAGCAGGTTTAACTCCTGGGGAATTGATAGATCTAACGCTATTGATTAGAAAAATACGAGAGAACGGAACCACTATTATCATGGTTGAGCACTTGATGAAACTAATTATGGATGTATGTGACAGAATTGCTGTTCTTTGCTTTGGGGAGAAGATTGCTGAAGGTACACCCAATGAAATTATGGAGAACGAAAAAGTTTTAGAGGCTTACTTGGGGGCAAAATATGTACTCTAAAATATTTAAGGTCATTTCCTTGATTAAGCTTGATTGGAGGTAAGGAAATGTTAGAAATTAGTGGGATTGATGCTTCATATGGCAACCTTCAAGTATTGTGGGATGTTTCGCTGAATATTGGAGAAGGAGAAATTGTAGCAGTGTTAGGTCCTAATGGATCAGGGAAAACGACAATGCTGAAAAGCATTATGAACCTAGTCTCAGTTAAAAAAGGAAAGATCATGTTTCTGGGACAAGACATAACAGGCAAACCCATACATGAATTGACCAAAGTGGGATTAGCCTTCGTTCCAGAGGAGCGAAATTTATTTCCTGCAATGACAGTGATGGAAAATCTCTTATTAGGGGCTTATACAATCCGAAATAAAAAGATCATTAAGGAAACTTTTAATCGTGTCTTTGAACTATTTCCACGTTTAGCTGAAAGAAAGAAACAATATGCTGGCACCATGAGTGGTGGTGAACGACAGATGCTTGCCATCGCTCGGGGAATTATGTCAAATCCTAAAATGTTGATTCTGGATGAACCTTCTATGGGATTAGCTCCACAGAATGTACTCGCGGTATTCGAGACTATCAAGAAATTAAGTGCAGAGAAGGTTACGGTCTTAATCGTAGAGCAGAATGTAAACACAACTTTGACAGTTGCAGATCGTGCCTATGTAATGGAACAGGGGCGAATCGTAATGGAGGGTTCAAGCAGCCAGCTGCAAGGGGATGATCACATAAGAAAGATGTACACGGGTATAGCCTAAACTCCATTATTAAAAAGGAATAGGCATCCTTGGAGCAAGGGCCAGTGACTAGCTAGGCATTGGTCATATGGATAAGGATGAAATGTTACGGTATCTCCACGAAAGAGTTTAGAAAGAAAAAGCATAGAATTGCAATTTGAGTTAAGGGACAAAAAGCTCCTTAAGAGCGCATACCGAAGCGAATTTGTTACTTATTTCACTAAAAACGCGAACCGTATTGACAATTGTGTAGTGTTTAAATCAACACGTGGAGGTATCAAAAATGATTCTCGGACAAAATCGGGATATGGGTATTAACCATATTAAAACACGGAAAAGTCATGTTTGTTATGGTATGGGGCTTGGAATGATTCTATTAAATGATGCATATCCAGGATTTCCGGGTGACAATCGCAATGCCAGTGCTTTTCCATACCCTATACAGTATGAAGTTGCAGAAGGTGTTACGAACAAGACACTCGTTTATGATAAGGATCCGGGTAAATGTCGAGAAGCAGTGATCAATGCCGCACAAAAGTTAGAACGGATGGGTTGTAGGGCGATTGCGGCAGAATGTGGGTACTTTGCCTTTTTCCAGAAGGATGTGGCAGCAGCAGTTAACATTCCGGTATTTATGTCAAGCTTATTACAAGTTCCGTTTGCGCAACTTGTTATTGGGCCTAATAAACAGGTCGGTATAATATGCGCCCAGAAGAAGTTCCTAGATGCGGAACATTTAGGGAATGTCGGAATTAGAAGTGACAGCAATTATGTTATTGGAGGGGCTCAGGATGAGTATGGTTGTACTGAGTTCGACAATTTATGGAACCCTGATAAGCGGCCTGCATGCCCCAACGCATATTACGATAGGGCAGAGCAGCAAATGATTGAGGCTGCCAAAAAGTTTAAGGAAAAACATATGGATGTCGGAGCAATCGTCTTAGAATGTACAGGTATGCAGCCTTTTGCTCGAGCAATTCAAAGAGAGGTAGAACTACCGGTTTTTAGTTGGGGAACATTATTGGACTATGCTTACTCCGTGGTTGTGCATCGTGACTACTATGGACATGTCTAAATAGTACACAAAGTGCAACTTGTAATAAATCTTATGGGGAGGTAAATAAATGAGCACTTCAACGAAACGCAACTTGTCGCTTACCATCATCGACCAAGAGAAGTTTGATCAAATTCATGAGGCAAGTTTGCAGCTGATGGAAAATGTGGGCATGAAAATTGGAGGTACACGGGCGCTTAAGTTGTTACACGACAACGGCGCTGTAACGAACGGCGAAGGGCTTACTATAATTCCCAGGGGTCTGGTGGAGAGAGCCTTGAAAAGTGTCCCTAAGGAACTGGTACTTTATACACGCGATGGTGAACCTTCTATGAAGATTAACAATGATAATCCAGTTTACTTTGGCACACATGCTGATCAATTGGAACTCGTTGATCCATTGTCTGGAAGTGTTCGGAAATTCCTGAGAAAAGATACGGCAATGATGTGCAAATTGGCCGACTACCTGCCGAACATCCACTTTATCTTGTCTGTGGGTATGTCGTCGGATGTAAGACCTGAAGTGCAGTCTCAAATTACGTTTTTGGAGACAGTTAAGCATTTCAGTAAAACTATAAACTTTTCTACCAATGATATTGAAGGCCTAAAGGATATTATTGAGATCGCCGCTATTGTGGCTGGTGGATTAAAGAACCTTCAAGAAAAACCCTTTATTTTCAACTATTGTGAACCAATTCCACCCCTTGCTCATCCTAATGAGAGTACGGAAAAGCTCTATATTAGTGCGGAAAATCGTATTCCAGTAGTATATATGCCCTATTGTATGATGGGCGGAACCTCTCCCATGAGCTTTGCAGGGACTCTAGCTCAGTGTAACGCTGATATGTTAACTGGGTTGGTTATTACGCAGTTGGTTTCTGAAGGAACTCCATTTATTTATGGTTCTATGCCTTCAGTGTTTGATATGCGGACAACAATCGGAAGTTATGGGGCACCCGAGTTTCACTTGTTAGTGGCAGCGTCCTCCGATTTGGCAGCGCATTATGGTATACCCTTCTTTGGAACTGCTGGATGCACGGATGCTAAAGTGCTTGATGAACAGGCAGTAGCAGAAACGACCATGGAACTTTTCTCCACAATGATCAGTAAAGCCAACATTGTCCATGATGTTGGAGTAATGGATCACTGTAACAGTGTCTCCCCAGAATTAGTTGTTTTGGCTGATGAGATCATTGAAGGATTAAAACACTATACACAAGGTGTTCAGGTAAATACAGAGGAACTTGCCTTAGATGTGATAAAGGAAGTAGGGCCTGGAGGACATTTTCTGACGAACATGCATACTCTACGTAATTTCAAAAAAGTTTGGTATCCGAGTTTATTTAGCCGGGATATGCAGAACAGTAACGAATCTCTAGTTAGGGGAAAAGTGACGGAAAAGATCAAAAATATTATGGAGAGCCATCAGGTCCCTCAACTTGATAAAACTATTCTCATGGAACTCGAAAAATGGAATGCAAAATTGGAATCGTTAAAACCAACTGCCAAATGAAGCAATGATAAACGATTAATAATTTAGGAGGTACTCTCTATGTCAAATTATACAGATCTCGCTCAATATGTAATTGAAGGTGCAGAAAGCCAAATTCGGGAGCAAGTCAAGTCGTTACTTGCTCAAGGGATAGACCCGTTAGAAATCATTAACCAGGGCTTAATTGCAGGCATGAGTGTTGTTGGAACTCGTTTCAAAGCTGGGGATATGTATGTTCCTGAAGTGCTGATGTCAGCACGGGCTATGAGCGCAGGAATCGAAATCGTTAGACCTTTGATTGCTGAAACTGATATGCCTAGCTTTGGAAAAGTAGTATTAGGTACGGTGAAAGGTGACCTTCACGATATCGGCAAAAATTTAGTAGGAATGCTGTTAGAAAGTTCCGGTTTCAAGGTCATTAATATCGGCGTGGATATTTCACCTGAACAATTTGTTCAGGCAGTAAAAGAGCATAACCCAGACATTGTAGCTTTATCTGCGTTACTTACGACAACGATGACTGCGATGAAAGAGACGATTGAGCTCCTACAGGAGGAAGGACTAAAAGGTAAACTGAAGATTATTATTGGCGGCGCACCTGTTTCCATGGAATTTGCTGATCAAATTGGTGCTGATGGGTATGCACCTGACGCTGGATCTGCAGCTGAACTGTGTAAAAAAATACTCAGTATATAAAAACTATTTTTACTACTACTGTGTCGTGGGTGGGTGTGGTTGTCGAGTTGACTAATACTCATTGATCGTCAGTCAATCGGCAACCACCTAAAGGGAGGAAATTAAATGAATACATCAACACGCAATTTGTCTCTAACCATCATCGATCAAGAGAAGTTTGATCAACTTCATGACGCAAGTCTATATCTCATGGAAAACGTGGGCATGAAAATTGAGGGGGCAAGGGCTCTTAAGCTTCTACAAGACAACGGCGCTCTAACGACCAGCGATGGGCTGACCACAATTCCTAGGGGTCTTGTGGAAAGAGCCTTGAAAAGTGTCCCCAAGGAACTGGTGCTTTATACACGTGATGGTGAACCTTCTATGAAGATTAACAATGTAAATCCAGTTTACTTTGGCACCCATGCGGATCAATTGGAACTCGTTGATCCGTTGTCGGGAAACGTTCGGAAATTCCTCAGACAAGACACTGCAATGATGTGCAAATTGGCCGACTACCTACCGAACATTCACTTTATTTTGTCAGTGGGTATGTCATCGGATATGAGACCTAAAGTACAGTCTCAAATCACGTTCTTGGAGACAGTTAAGCATTTCAGTAAAACCATTAATTTTTCTACCAATAATATTGAAGCCTTGAACGATATCATCGAGATCGCTGCTATTGTGGCTGATGGATTAAAAAACCTTCAAGAAAGGCCGTTTATTTTTTACCTTTGTGATCCAATTCCACCCCTTGCTCATCCCAAGGAGAGTACGGAAAAGCTCTATATTTGCGCAGAAAATCGTATTCCGATGGTATATATGCCCTATTGTATGATGGGCGGAACGTCTCCCATGAGCTTTGCAGGGACTCTAGCTCAGTGTAATGCCGATGTATTAACTGGTTTGGTTATTACCCAGTTGGTTTCTGAAGGAACTCCATTTATCTATGGTTCTATGCCTTCAGTTTTTGACATGCGCTCAACAATTGGCAGTTATGGAGCACCAGAATTTCATCTGTTAGTCGCAGCGTCTTCCGATTTGGCAGCGTATTATGGTATACCCTTCTTTGGAACCGCAGGATGCACAGATGCTAAAGTGCTTGATGAACAGGCAGTAGCAGAAACGACCATGGAACTTTTCTCTACAATGCTTAGTAAAGCCAATATTGTCCATGATGTTGGAGTAATGGATCACTGTAACAGCGTCTCACCAGAATTAGTTGTATTGGCTGATGAGATCATTGAAGGATTAAAACACTATATACAAGGTGTTCAGGTGAATACGGAGGAACTTGCCTTAGATGTGATAATGGAAGTAGGGCCTGGAGGACATTTTCTAACGAACCTGCATACTCTGAGTAATTTTAAAAAAGTTTGGTATCCAAGTTTATTTAGCCGGAATATGCAGAACAATAACCAATCTCAAGTTAAGGGAAAAGTGAAAGAAAAGATAAGTAATATTATGGAGAGCCATCTAGTGCCTCAACTAGATAAAACTATTCTCATGGAACTTGAAAAATGGTCAGCAAAATTAGAATAACACTGGCACATTGTTAGGAGGTTCCTATCTTGCGCTATAGAATATAAGGTTAGTGATTTGCACCTAATAAATGGACTGGAGGGTTCTCACATGATTGAATTGGACGAAATGGACGATGATCTGAGGAAAATCCATGAAGCATCAATGGCTGTTTTGGAACAAACAGGCATGAGGTTTCATCATCCTAAAGTATTAGAAATTATGCGACAAAATAGGATCCGTATTGAAGGACAGACTGCCTTCTTTACTCGCGCACAGGTTATTGATTGGGTCAGTAAGGCCCCGACTCATTTTAAGATGCATGCCAGAAATCCGAACTATGATTTTGTAGTTGGGGGTGACCACGTTGAAGTTTGCCCAGGGTCAGGCTCCTCCTTCGTATGCGAAGTTGATGGAACAAAACATGCAGCTTTGATGAGTGATTACATAAATTTTCTAAAACTTTATCACCAGTCAAGCTATTACAAGGTAAATGGTGGCATCGTCGTTCAGCCTACAGATATCGGTCGGTCAACGATTGCTATGATGCTTTATGCAACAATGGTCTATTCCGATAAGGTTATCATAACAGGTACAGGCACAGCTGAAGAAGTCGAACAATTGATGGACATGTTAGGAATAGTGTTTGGTGGTAAGATCTCTCTGGCGGAAAAGCCAAGATGTCTGACGATTGTTAATACAAATACACCGCTTCAGTTTGATACAAACATGTTGGACACAATGATGGTGTTCAATAAATACAAGCAACCTGTAGTCATTGCCGCCGCTTCAATGGCCGGGACAACAGCGCCGATGACCCTTGCAGGTACAATTGCATTGGCCAATGCGGAGGTACTGGCAGGTATTGCTGTCGCTCAAATGATAAACAAAGGTACGCCTGTAATTTACGGTTCCCAGTCAACCACCTCCGACATGAAGACAGGAAGTATTGCAATAGGTTCACCTGAAGGAGCCCTAGCCTATCAATATGCTGCTCGTTTGGCGAAGTCCTATGGGCTTCCCTGCCGGGGCGGAGGTACCCTGACTGATGCAAAGACCTTGTCTGTGCAAGCGGGGTACGAAAGCATGTTAACCTTACTAGCTAGCTACTCAGCAAAAACAAATCTTATTTTCCAAAGTTCGGGTATCATGGATAGTTATAACTCCATGTGCTATGAGAAATTTATAGCTGACTTAGAAATCATCGGAATGGTTAAACGTTATGTTAACGGTGTGAAAGTCAATACCGAAACTCTCGCAGTCGATGAGATTACAGAGATAGGCATAGCGGGGCAGTTTTTGACCTCGGACCATACCATGAAACATTTTAGGAAAGAACCATTTCTACCTGATATCAGCTTAAGGGGGGCGGTAACCGGCGATCCTTCCGATAAGCTAATGGATAATATTAAGACTAAGAAAGACAAGCTTCTAGCGAGTTATTGCAAGCCTGAACTGTCCACAGAAGTACAGGGAAAGTTAGTTGAGTATCTACTTGAATGTGGTTATGATAGTCAATTAATTGAAAGTTTGACTTGAATATCTACGTATGAATTGGTTTAGACCCGTAACTATCTAAAAAATAGGGTAATAGTTATGATAATTGTAGGAGAATTAATTAACGCAAGCCGTAAGACCATTGGAGGGGCTATCAAAGCCCAAGATGCAGCTTATATTCAAAAGGTGGCTAAGGACGAATTCGACGCTGGGGCGAATTATATTGATGTTAACGTTGGTATCTTTGTGGGTAAGGAACCAGAATACCTGAGATGGCTGGTCAATACTGTTCAGGAAGCCGTAGATTGCCCTTGCTGCATTGACAGCCCCGATCCAAAAGCCATAAAAGAAGCCTTGTCAGTGCACAAAGGAATTGCGATGATTAACTCTATCTCCCTGGAAAAGGCGCGCTATGAGGCGTTGATTCCTCTCGTTGCTGGCACAGATTTAAAAGTTGTTGCACTTTGTATGAGCGATGATGGAATGCCTGAAACCATGGATGACCGCTTAAAAATTGCTGACAAACTTATAAATGGGCTCGTCCAGAACAATGTGCCGCTGGATAATATTTATGTAGATCCTCTAGTTCAACCAATCTCAACAAACAGTTCGAGATCTAAAACAAAAATATTAGTAAGGTCTGTCTCCAAATGATGTCAAAGGGCATTCATGAAAAGGATTGTAAAAAACCTTGCCTCTTACCTTGTTCCAATACAAACCTCGACCCAGGATTTACTCATTCTTTAGTTTTATTAGCAATTTCAATTACTTATTAGTATTTTATTAGCTATTTTAATAATCCGTTCGATTAAGCAATCGATTGCCAAAGGAATGGTTGTCGCCGAAGCTTTTGCGGAAAGGTAATTTAGCTATTGATGCTCAAGGTGGTAAAGATGAAATAGGCGTTCTTATCGGGGATTTGGGCAAAGCAGCGTGTAAGTTGAGAGAGATGGTATCTACTTCAGTTCATGTTACAAAGGAAGTCAATGAGACTACAGTTGAGTCTACTTGAGCCGTTAATATTAGTACAAACCGGTAATTAATACGAACATGATGCCAAAACAGTATTTACACTGACCGAAGGATTGGTTGCAGCTGCCTCCGGAAAAAACCGCCAAACTGTTTGGTCTGCTGAATCTTTCACTTGGATTCGGCTCAATGGTCGGGAATTATGCAGGCGGATATATAAAAGCTATCTTCGACAGTTTTATAATGGCTTAAGTTCTGATGGGTTATTGAATATATCGCACGCTTTACCTTCGTTTAGAAATAGAGCAAAGGTGTCGATTGTATTTCTAAGAAATGATAGATCGTCAATTTCGCTAGGAAGTATTGTAAAATCTAGTTTTTGAAAGATTTGGCATTCAAGGAAGGAAAAACAAGATATTCGGCGAAAAAGAAAGGTGCGAGTTATATCAAAAACGGCGATACAGCTATCCTCCTCGTCGAAAATCTCACGACCTATCATGAAGTGATTCAACATCCAGTTCTTCTTCCTCCTACGATACTAGTCATCGAAGAGGGGGTCGTTATTTACGACACCCTCGAAGGGAAAACAAATTGGAAATGGCAGCAAATTATAATGGCTATCCAGCATTGGATAGCCATTATAATTTGCTAAAGTGACTGTAAAGGTCGGAGTTTGTCCATAACACGAAAGGTATAAATTACTGGCTCAAATTTAGAGGATACGGGGGGAATCCTGTTTGTAGTGAAGCACACGATGAACTTCCACGGTACTATCCTCCATAACCAGGATGTAGAACACTAGATAGGGATCAACAACGATCATGCGATAGTCCTGTTCAGCGACCTTCCTGTCCAACGGAATCGTACCCATGAGTGGAAAGTCCGCCAGCTTGCTTATGGACACTTTTATATTTTCATACATTAACTATTCAACTTGTGCAGATCCGTGCTTCCAAGGCTTACTGGTATAATATTCGAGAGAATTACGACTGAAAGGGTTGAATTAGTGGTATGATTTTATCAACGTATTAAATAAGCAGGAGGAGGGACAAACTGAACGCTGAGATGAGAACGTAATGGTTCTTTTACCTATTGTAAATAAACGAAAGGGTGCGAAGAGATTGAATAATAAAGAAATGTTCGCCTTGGTCAAGAGCAAAGCTGAAAAAGGATTATGGCTGGAGAAGGTTCCTGTTCCACAAATTGGACATAACGATGTTTTAGTAAAAATTAAGAAAACCTCCATTTGCGGTACTGATGTTCACATATATAATTGGGATTCTTGGTCCCAAAAGACCATACCCGTACCCATAACTATTGGACATGAATTTGTGGGGGAGATCGCAGATATTGGGGATAATGTCCTGGGCTTAGAAATTGGGGAGCGAGTATCCGGTGAAGGTCATTTGGTTTGCGGAGCCTGCCGTAATTGCCTGGCGGGTAAAAGGCATTTGTGTAAAAACACAAAAGGTGTGGGAGTCAACCGCGATGGTGCCTTCGCGGAATATTTAGCAATACCTGCCACCAATGTTTGGCGGTGTAGTCCGGATCTTGAGGATGATATACTCTCGTGCTTTGACCCACTGGGAAATGCGGTGCATACGGCCCTATCCTTTGACTTAATAGGGGAAGATGTTTTGATCACGGGTGCTGGTCCCATTGGCATTATGGCGGCAGCTATTTGTAAGCATGTTGGTGCCCGCCACGTTGTCGTGACTGATATTAATGACTATCGGTTACAGTTAGCCAAAAAAATGGGTGCTACTATGGTGGTAAATACGAAAGACGTAACCTTATCAGAGGTTATGCAGCAATTGGGGATGAAGGAAGGGTTTGATGTAGGGTTGGAAATGTCTGGAAATCCCCAGGCTTTTGCAGAAATGGTCAAGAGTATGTATCATGGAGGAAAGATTGCCATGCTGGGTATTCAGCAACCAAACACGATCATCGATTGGGATAAGGTTGTTTTTGGCTGTTTAACGATTAAAGGAATTTATGGTCGTGAAATGTTTGAGACCTGGTATAAAATGACCACTATGTTGCAAAGTGGTTTGGATATTTCCGGTATTATAACCCATAGATTTGATTTTCGAGATTATGAAAAAGGATTTGAAGCCATGAATTCTGGAATGTCGGGTAAGGTTGTTTTGGATTGGTCTAAAATCTAGTTGGTGGAGGGAAATCATGAAAACAGCTGTTAAGTATATAAAGCAAGAAATTGAAACTATAAATGAAGCAGGTACTTATAAGGAAGAGCGGATCATTACCACACCACAAAGTAGCAGAATAGATACTCAAGACAAAAAACAAGTACTTAATATGTGTGCTAACAATTATTTAGGATTATCTAACAATCCGGACTTAATTTCTGCGGCAAAAGAGGGTATAGATACGTGGGGTTTCGGTCTTTCCTCCGTTCGTTTTATTTGCGGTACTCAAGAAGTGCATAAAAACTTAGAGAGCGCGGTCAGCGATTTTTTGGGGATGGAGGACACCATTTTATATTCCTCTTGTTTTGATGCCAACGGTGGCTTATTTGAAACTTTATTAGGAGCAGAAGATGCTGTTATCAGCGACGAACTTAACCATGCTAGCATTATCGATGGAGTTCG
>NZ_JUEE01000144.1:0-79070 GCF_000802135.1 Desulfosporosinus sp. BICA1-9 | reverse complement strand
TGATTTGATAGGTTTATACCCAAGCCTTCACCATCCGAAGCCCGTCTACGTATGCTGTAATTAAAGCTACCAAAAAGGCGGGAATCAAAATGAATGAACCAATCACTGAACGTACGCCGCTAAGTCATCGCGGCTGAGATTAATAGGATCAAACAACAGACTTGTAAAATCATGCTTACCAATGCCATCGAGATCGGCAAGCGCCTGAAGGAGGCCAAGGCCTTGCTCCCGCATGGAGAATGGGGGAAATGGTTGGTCGAATCGGTGAGCTATTCCCAGCGCACAGCCAACAGGCTAATGCAGCTCTTTGAAGAATATGGAGATAAACTATTCGCTTCCGGCGATGACGGCGAGGTCAAATTCGTCGGCGCCGACGAATTTGATCTACTACCAGGCCCTTCTCCTTCTGGGGATTCCGGAAGATGAGCGGGAGAAATTTATCCTGCAGCATGATGTAGGAGTTAGTAAAAAAGGTCCGACTGCTAAAATACTGGCAGCCGGACCTCTTTGTATAGAGTTAACAATAACAAGGCCAGTTTACTAGAATGTTTGTAATAATACGTCAATAGATGTTACAGATGACTATTAGTATAATTTAACTATAAAAAAGTACGCATAGGACAATAGTGGAGGTGTATTTATAATAAAACCTTTTCCCTATTAATCAAGTGAAGGGGCAAATGGCAATCCCTTCCAGAAAGCTAAATCCATTGTTTAGTTTGATATTTGAAAGGAGGAACACTATTCATGCTGGATGAATTATCAAAGATTGTTGGGAAGGAAAACGCGAGCAATACAAGAGAAGATCTTCTTCGTTATTCGAGCGATTTAAGTCTTCTTCCTTCGGGATTGGCCAATGCCGTGGTATGGCCAGGAAGCACAGAAGAGGTGGCCAAGGTCGTTACATACTGTAACGAAAAGAACATCCCAGTTGTTCCCGTCAGTTCTAGAGTACATGTTCATGGAAATACGATACCTAAGCAGGGTGGCGTAGTGATTGATCTTCTAAGGATGAATAAGATCTTCGAAATTGATCTTTCTAACCGCCTTGTTAGGTTTGAAGCGGGTGTAACCTGGAAACAGCTTACGGAGGCCTTGAAGGAAAAGGGAATGCGTCCCATTATGCCGCTTTTGCCCCGCCCAGATCGGTCAGTGTTGACCGATACCCTCGAAAGAGAAGTACCGACGAATATAGTCTATGATTATGGTGAGCCAACTCAGTCGCTGGAGATAGTATGGGCGAATGGGACAGTATTCAGATCTGGATCAGCTAGTGTTAACAATTTCCCAGAATCACATTCAAGAGGTGCTAACCCATCCGGACCTGGCCTTGACTTCTATCGTTTTATGCAGGGTGCCCAAGGAACTATGGGTATTGTTACTTGGATGAGCATGAAAATTGAATCCATACCCAGAATAGACAAAATTTTGTTTGCTCCCATTGATGATCTCTCACTTGCTATGGATTTTCTCTATAGAATTCTACCCAGAAGAATTGGTCAGGAATGTCTACTCCTCAACAATGTCGATCTGGCAGGTATTGTTGCAGATAAGGTTGAGGACTTTGACACACTCTGTGCTAAACTCCCGCCTTGGACTCTTGTTCTAACCATCAGCGGACTTTTGCGAAGACCTGAAGAGAAAATTGCCTACGAAGAGAAGTTTCTGGCAGACGTTTTGAAAAACGAATTTTCCAATATACTTCTTTCAGACAAGCTACCCGGTTTTCCAGGTATGAATAAAAAACTTCTCCCCATGCTTAGGACACCGTGGCCAGCAGACGTTAAATATTGGAAAAATCGTCTCAGAGGCGGATGTCAAGACATCTTCTTTATTACAAAACCTGATAAGGCACCCGATTTCATTAAAGTCGTGGAAGAAGTTGCCGCAAAACACGGTTATCCTCTGGCAGACATCGGTAAATATATTCAGCCTATCGAACACAATCGTGCTTGTCATATGGAGTTTAACTTTTTCTATGATCCAGAAAATGAACAAGAAAAAACCATGATTGCCAAGCTGAACCGTGAGGCCTCAGTGGCCTTAATGAATGCGGGTGGTTTCTTCTCTAGACCGTATGGTGAGATTGCTCCAATCGTATTCAACCGTGCTGGTAACTATACAATAGCCTTGAAACGTGTGAAGAAAGTGTTTGATCCTACCAATATCATGAACCCTGGAAACCTTTGTTTCTAAGAAAGGAGGAGGAACTATGTCAGTAATTGATCTTATGAAGAAAGACCGCTATGAAACCCCCAAAACCCCCGTAGCTTTTGAAGTTACCAACCTAAACAATTTTATCTATGACATGCAACATTGCATTAAATGCAAAGGATGTTATTGGGTAGAACATACGTATAATCCTGGCATGAAATTTAATACGCGATGCCCAAGTAACTTGTGGAATGACTTCGATGCTTACGGAGCTATGGGTAAGATGAGAATAGGCTTGGCTATTGCAGCTGGAAAGTTGGAATGGACAGATAAACTCCTGGAAATCATCTACGCTGACCCACTTTGTGGGGCCTGTGATGTCGGCTGTAAACGTAACCTTGATCTTGAAATCGGTCTGACACTGGAGGCCTTGAGAATTAAGGCTGTCGATGATGGTGCTGGTCCCATGCCAGCCCACAAAAAAATTGCTCAAAATGTTGCTACAACGCAAAACCAATACGGTACCTCGGAAAGCCGGGTTAAGTGGCTGACCAAGGACATCAAGGTCGCGGAAAAGGCAGATGTAATCTATTATGTTGGCTGTTCTTCAGCCTATGCCACTCCTAGTATAGCGCAAGCAACCGCGAAGATATTCAACGCAGCCGGAGTTAGCTTCATGCTGATGAAAGATGAAAAATGCTGTGGAAACACGCTCTACTCTGTAGGTATGGTTAAAGAAGCCAAGGCAATCGCCCTAGAAAATATTGCAGCAGTGAAGGCTTCAGGAGCAAAAACATTGGTGACAAGCTGTGCGGAATGTTATCGCACCTGGAAGGTTGACTATCCTAAATTGCTGGATATTGCTACAGCAGACCTTGGCTTTGAGGTCATTCATCTTATAGAGTTTGCCGATCAGGCTGTAGCTGATGGAAAACTTAAATTGACAAAACCTGTTGATATGCGCTTCACCTACCATGATTCCTGCGGAGTGAGCAGACTCTGTGATCCTTGGACTCCTTATAAAGGAGAACGTGGTTGGATGGGCATGATCTTCCCAGGACTTTTGAGAAGACGCGGTAGACAGGGGCTATACCTCCAGGCCCGAAATGTGTTGAATGCCATCCCTGGAGCGGATTTTGTTGAAATGATCAGAGTTCGCGAGAATGCCTTCTGTTGCGGAGCTGGTCGAGGAACAAAAGAAGCTTTCCCTGAACTTGCTAAGTTCTCAGCTAACCATCGACTGGATGAAGTTAAAGCAGTGGGCGCTGAAGTTCTTGTATCTGCTTGCCCACGCTGCAATACTAACTTTGCCCAGGTTGCCAAAGAGGATGGCGATAATGTCAAAGTCATGGATATTTCTGAACTTATCTTAGCGTCAATTGAAATATAAGGAGGTGTAACAATGAGTATTAATAAAGATGCTTATAGTGCATTTGAAGTCATCGTGGGTTCCAAGTATATTTCTGAGGATCCGGCGATCTGCGAAGGCTACCGATCTGGCCCAGGTGGGTATGAAAATGGTCTTGGCTACGAACGCGTGATGACAACAATCCCTCATGCAGTTGTTTTACCGAGGACAACTGAAGAAGTGCAGAAGATTGTCAAAATTTGCAACCGTTATAATGTACCCTATGTTCCATACTCCACCGGTTTCTACGGCCCTCGGACTCACTGCCATGTGGAGAATGAACTAATCATTGACCTGAAGCGGATGAATGATTTTGAGATGGATGAAAAACACTTCAGTGTCAATGTTGGTTCAGGCGTCATACTATCTTCTATTCAACAAGAAGCCTTAGACAAGGGTGCCTATTCTGTTATCGGCGGCGGCGGCGGGCAATGCTCAGCCATTGCCAACCTGATTGGTGACGGCTGGTCCCCACTGAGTCATCGGATTGGCCTTCCCCACAGACGTATTCTCGCCACTGAGCTTGTTCTCCCAGATGGCGAAATTGTCAAGATGGGTTCTCTCGCCGATGGCGGTGATGATCCCTTCTGGGGTGAAGGCCCTGGTCCTGACCTAAGGGGTCTATTAAGAGGGTTTACAGGATTGAGGGGTTGCTTAGGTATTGTTACCAAAATGGCTATCAAGACCCTGCCCTGGCAGCCTGAACCGTTAATACCGACGGGCATCTCTCCTAACACAGCCCTAGCCCTACCGCCAAAGCGGGTTAAATGGATCAATTACCGTATGCCCAGCAAAAGAGAGCAAGTTAAGGCTATGTTCGACATTGCCCAAGCTGAAATAGCTGCCGCTTTAACCAAGGTTCCCCTTTTCTGGCGCGCCATTTCTAAGGCAGAAGACAAGGAGGAGTTCTGGGACATTTGGTTAAAAGAAGATGAGGAAACCATCAAGAACTTCCACATTGTCAGAGTGCTGCTCGTAGGTTTTACCTCAGAAGAGGATATGATCTATCAGGAAAAAGTGCTTAATGATATTATGACAGAACTAGGTGGGATTGAACTGCGTACCAAACCCACTGATGAGTCTTGGATCAAAAATGCCGACTCGGCAGGTATGTGGCTGATGTGCGGTTCCTATGTCTCCGTTGACTACATTATCGAGTCTCTTACCCAGGCTACTATTCATGGTGAGACTTATGCAGAACTTAAGAGAAAATACACTCCACCACTGATGCCAGACTTTGGTGATCCCGGTTGGTTCCAAAGCTTTGAATTAGGTCACCAGGGATACTCCGAGTTCTTAGTTTACTGGGATCATCGCGAAGACACCGCCGGAGTGGATCAATTCTACGTTGAAACATCTAAGATGAATATCAAGAATCGCTACTACACCTCCCTTATCGGGCCTCACCAGCCGCTTTATTTGACAGGCCCTCAATACGGACCGAACTATCACGAGTGGCTTCTGGCGATTAAGAACGAGTTTGATCCCTTGTGGGTCAGCCATCCGCCAGTACCTCTTGCTCATGACGATTTTGTGAATAAAGCACCATGGATGCAATCCACGAAGGACTGGGAATCCCCAGAAGAATTACCGATGCCGAAGTGGGGACAATTACCAGTGCCAGAGAATTAAGAGTATTGGTATATAATAATAGACTCAGATGGAGTAAAACTCCATCTGAGTCTTAGTCAAATGTATAGACATATCGCCTTCTATGCGTGACAGTCATTTATAATCCTGTCTAGTGATTGTTATGGACAGGATTATAAATGACTGCATTTATTATCTCATAAGAATAGGAGAGTCAGTCGTATGTTGAAAGCTATTGTTCTAGCTGCCTTACTAGGTATGTTGTTCCCGGTTGCAGGACATGCAGTAAGCGGCCGTTTCAGCAACAATTGGTTGCGATTCGGGATTTCTATCATTTTTCTGATTGTCTCTATCCTTATTACTTACTATCTGGCTCGACTATTTAAATGGTGAGACTGTACGGCCATTGTTGATTTATCATCCTGGAGGTGGCTTTGTGAAGAGACTTTCATGGCAAACTATTAAACGTAAATGGATTGGAAATAATGTACCGGGTATACTCCCCCAAGACGCTCCTGACTCTGCTTGGGATCTATTATCCTATAAAGAGGAACCTAATCAAGTTATTACTACAATAACACCTCAGTCCCTAAGAGAAAGTATGTGGAGAGATTGTTCCTATATATGCTCGGATGAAGAGGCATTTACGATGTATATGTCACTTGAGTTGGGAAAGCCGCTCCTAGTTGAGGGTCCACCAGGAAGTGGAAAAACAGAAGTAGCAAAAGTAATGGCCACTATCCTTAAGACAGAGTTGATTCGCCTACAGTGTTATGAGGGACTGGATGAGGGGAAAGCCCTATATGAATGGAACTACCAGAAACAGATCCTTGACATTCAGAAAGGTGGAAAAGAAAACGTTTTTGGAGCAGACTATTTACTACCAAGGCCGCTCTTGGCAGCAATACAGGCTAAGAAGCCACCTGTGCTTCTGATTGATGAAATTGACAAAGTTGAGCCTGAGTTCGAAGCCTTTCTGATGGAGATTCTTTCCGATTTTCAGGTCTCTATCCCGGAATTCGGTACTGTCAAGGCTAAAACTCATCCTCCGGTAATTCTTACCTCTAATGCCATTAGAGACCTTGGCGATGCACTGCGCAGAAGATGTGTCTATCTTTATCTTGATTTTCCAACGATGACTAGGGAAGCTACTATCCTGATGCGGAAGGTCGTAGGTATGCGCCCTGGCTTAGCTCTGCAAATTGCCCGTACTATGTACTTACTGCGGGAAGATTTAGAGTTGTTGAAGCAACCATCCGTCTCAGAAAGTCTAGACTTGGGGCAAGCTGCTGTCAATATGAAGAAGCCAAGCTTGGATCCCATGTTTTTGAATCAGTTAAACTCGCTTTTCTTAAAGACCCGGGAAGATCAAGAGTTGTTTACAAAGAAAGGCGGCGGGAAATGGGTGTGCCAAAACCTGTAATTCCCGCAGTCGTCAGAGATCAATGCCAGTGTTATTGGGAATGGCTTATTTCGATTTTTAGTTTTTCTGCTGCGGTTTCTACTCGAGAAGAGGCTGTTAGTGGTAGTGGGATTAGTAGCACAAGTACCTTGTCTATTCCGGTTCAGAAGATGTCCATTCATTATCACCTACTGGCAAATAGGCCTATAACCGGTAAGAATCTTGCCGTTAATAAAGAGAGTCTAACGAGTGGGTCCTTATCTGTTCAGGAAGACGAGATAACGGATGATGATGTGGTTTATGCGCGAAGACAACTGCGCAAAATTGCCCAGCGTCTAGTTACAAGTTTATCCCGGAACCGTAAGCATAGTAAAATTATGACACAAATTGACTTAAGGAGATCCCTGCGACGGTCCATACAAACTGGCGGTGTCTTAATTGACCTGAAATATAAAACTAGGGTTATTAAGAAACCTCGACTTGTCATCATTTTAGACACTTCCGGGTCGATGCAGGTCTGGATAACGATGCTGATCCAACTGATTCAAGCTGTTGGTTTGGAATTATCCAAGAAAGAGATTTTTATATTTGCCGAAGATTTGGAATGTGTTACAAAAGATCTTAAGAAGACCTGGCAAGAAACTGTCAATCTAATAAAAATTCGAAAAAACTGGGGCGGTACAACCAGTATTGCAACAGCTCTTAGAACCCTACAAGAGAAGCATCATGATAAATTCATGTCTCAAACAGTCGTACTTATGCTTTCCGATTTGTTTACTGCTGAACCTCAAAAATCAGCTGAAGAAGTCAAAAAAATAAGCCGAAAAATAAAGAGTTTCTTCATCTTTCGCACTATGGATGATGAGGACGATGAATATGCTTATGAAAAAAGTGTTCGCCCATTTATTCGAGCAGCAACAGCCATTTATGACATAAAGGATCTAGGGGAAATGGCAAATGCGGTTCGAAAAGTATGTCTTAAATAGCGTGCAGGGAACTAATATTTTAACGGATCTGATGTTGATGATGCTGCTTCAACCAATCGTTAGACTCGATGTTCTACTATAGTTGACGAGTTCGCTCTGTATTTTTTAGGGAAAGAGGGTGCTTGAGTTGTCCTATGGTCGTGAATTAGATATTCCGCTTGACGTCCTGGAGCTTGATAAATATACCTATCTTGTTCCGCATGGAATTCCGATTAAAACTGAATTGCTAGTGAAAGCCGGTGTCGAAAAGATTTCACTTATTAACAGAAATATTACTGTTACACCATTGGAGCATGATGCTGGAGCAGCTTTCGATTCACATCCGCTTTTTCCAACCGATGAATTTTTATTGATCCCAGGTGTTACTCCTATTGTCACCCGGTTCTCTAGTCAATTGTTGCAAGTATTGGGAATTACGATAGAAACAATCTATGAGTTTTATTCTCAGTCTAATCACAAGTTACTTGATGTCGATCCCTCTCTGCTCTCCATTTCTAAAGGAAAACTCTGTATTGGGGAGACACCTTCGGAACAGATGGTCATTGTTTGGACCGGAGCCGGTTTTGTAGTGGTTCCTGCTTCCCTCAAACTTCTACCGCAGGAAGAAGTCGTTGAGGAAGCAGTTGGCTCTATTACAGGGAGCAAGTTTCGATGTAAATATGGAATGCTGGACATTATAAGGAGATAGTGATGGTTCCTAGACGAATAGGTCAACTATTCGATTTTCCTTAGACAGCCAATACCCCCGAATCGTGAGCCGCAAAGAAGGTATAGCCGTAAAAGTGATTGTCAAGAGTGTCAAAAGAGGATTTTCGACGTGACAGCCCATCTCCTGTAAGGTGCTGATCAGAAACTCCAGCCGTTCAGCCACCAGCGGTCCAGGAAGCGCAGAAATTCCCCCATATATGGGTAATGCCACTTCTGCCTTCACAACACCATCGCAACAGTACACCATCCCTCCCCCTAGTTCCTGCAAGCGATTTATCGCTATGGCCATATCCAGGTCATTACTGCCGACAACGACAACATTTCCTTCATCAAAGGACGCACTGATCGCAAACGCCCCCTGCCGCAGACCGTAGCCTTTAATTAAGCCGAGAGCCTTGTTGCCCGTCCCTTCAAAACGATCGATGACTGCAATTTTTAAGATATCATCTCTCAGTTGGAGCAATCCATTATGCACTGGCATTTCTAGAAGAACCTCTCGGTTGACAATTTCTGTTACCATCGAAATAATCCTCGCCTGCACACTAGTACCAGGGGCCGTAATCTGAAAGAACTCAGGTGCCACGGTGGGAAGTTTGAGACTGTGGCTAAACTCAGCAGGATAATACTCAGCCGGTAGATCAATTTCCAGTCGCCCTTGCTGGGCCACCAACCGACCCTTAATGATAACCACTTGGGCATCAATCTTATCAATTGTAGGAATAACCACTAGATCAGCGTATTTTCCTGGGGCAATCCCGCCTAGATCAGCATCAAGGTGAAAATGTTCCGCTGGGTTTAAAGTGGCCATCTGAATCGCTGTGATGGGATTCAATCCCGAAGCTATCGCCTTATTCACAATATAATCCATGTGCCCATATTTAACTAAATGGTGGGGCCATACATCATCGGATACCAAGATAGCTCGACGCAAGTCGATATCCAGCTTGATTAGCTCTGGTATAACGATTTCCAACTCACGGCGGATCGAACCTTCGCGAATCATCGTCGCTAAACCTAGGCGCAACCTAGCTCGCACATCTTCAGAACTTATCGACTCATGGCAGCTATCTGCTCCATAGGCAACGAAGGCATTTAACCTGCCATCTCTGGCTCCGGCACCATGCCCTTCCACCGTTTTACCTAGAGAACGCGCCTTGGAGACTAACGTGTTTAGACCTTCCTCCACTGCACCACCCACCACACGGGACCAATATACCTCTCCCAGGCCTAATATTTCTGGGTATTCTAGAATTTCTAACATTTCAGCCACGCTAACTGCTGGCTTCTTTGTTCTAAGTGAACAAAGAAAGGTAATAACTGGGGCTGTCGCGAAAATTCTCAGGGGATAGGTGGGTAATTTCGCCACAAACGCCCGCACACCTTCTATACCCATGCCATTGGCTACCTCAGTGGTTTCGGTAATCACCGTTGTCGTGCCCTTAGGAAGGGCAAAAGCGACAAATTCTCTTAACCCCAGCCAATAATCCAGGTGGCAATGAGCGTCAATAAGCCCCGGAATCACTACTTGTCCGCGGACATCAAGCCGTAAAGTCTCTGGACCTGTAGGAAATCCTTGGTCAGGTCCTACATAGGCAATACGTTCACCCGAAACCAAAATTTCGTAATTCGGAAGCAGTTCCCCAGTATAAACATTTAGCACAGTCCCTCCGGATAAAATGAGATCAGCCGCCTCTTTACCTAAAGCGACCCGTTGTAGACGCAAAATCTCATCGGTTTGAATAGAGATTTTCATTTTGTTCCCTCTCCCTCTTCATAAACATTCTTCTATTCTAAGCACTATCCATAACCATCAATAGTTCTCTCGATATAGTTCAGTATAATAATAGAGATCAGCATTTTGAAAAATTAAGGCACTAGATAACCCCTTGCTGGCTAAAGAGCCTTGTAAGCCTGCCAGTCGTTTTTTTAATTCTTCTATAGGTGGTACATTCACGATAATCCTCCCAAAATCATGACATTCCATTATAGTATATATATATTATATTATATAATAGTATAGAATAGTATGGAATAATCAGAATTTTTTACTTTCTACACGTCGAAATTCGGGGTATCGATTGGAAATCATTACAGAGGGTACGATGAAAAGATTTTTCATCGTACCCTCTGATTGGTTATTTATTACCATTAAGTATTTTCCATTTTACGACGATCCTCGTCTCGTAATTCCCTTCTGAGAATTTTCCCAAGTTTAGATTTGGGCAACATATCACGAAACTCAATATATTGGGGAACCTCATAAGAATTCAAACGTTCTTGACACCATTTAATGAGATCGTAGGCGCTAACCCCTCTGACATCTTTCTTAAAGATTACGAAGGACTTTATTCTTTCCCCAACTGCTGCATCTTTAATTCCTATTGTACAAGCAGCAATCACAGCGGGGTGTTCTTGGAGTACTGTATCAATTTTAGAAGCTGCAACTCTATACCCTTTATGCTTTATAACATCAACCGACCGATCTAAGAAGAAAAGCCAGCCTTGTTCGTCAATCCGGACAATGTCCCCAGTTTTGTACCATATTTGTCCATCAATATTCACAAAATGAATCGCTGTTTCCTCAGGTTTGTTCCAATAACCAGAGACCATGTTTTCCGAAGCTATAAACAGTTCACCTGGTTGACCTACTGGGACTTCTTCTAAGGTATCTGAATTGAGAATTTTACTCTTTTGAAAGGAGACGAATTTGCCCGCTGTACCATTCGGTGTTTCTTCCTTCGGGCGAGGTCCCGAAACCCCCCCGCAGGTTTCCGTAGCGCCATAGCCTTGATAGAGTGGTTTGCCAAATTTTTTGAGCCACCTATTAGCCACTTCTTGCGGCAGAACATCTCCGCCCGAAAATACATATTGGAGGCTTCCTAAATTGTATTGGTCAATGCGGTCATGTTCTAAAATCATTCGGTACATGGTCGGAGTTCCTAAAAAAGTCTTAACTTTATAGCGTTGAAAATGATCAAAGATGGCATCGAGACACATTTTGGGAAGTATAACCAAGGTTTCGCCCGTAAATAAGGCACCGAAGCCAACGGCTTGACCAAGGATGTGATAGAGAGGCGACCCTTGAAGAACGATGTCTTCACCGATCGGTATGAGTGATGAGCTCAACGACCTTTGTTCAGTACAACTTTCTATTAAAAGAGCATGACAGATGGGGACTCCCTTAGGAAATCCTGTCGTGCCGCCGGTATAAAGTATTTCGGCAATTTCCTTGCCCGTCAAGTTCGGAAGGGGTGGAGGAGGAGCATTACGCTTAAGCAAGTCTGGGAAGGTATAGATGTTTCTACCTTGAGAATCGAATTTTCCAGTAGGGATTTTATCTAACAGGTGTCCAACTAATTTTTTCCAGGGGGGTATAAGATCTACTAACGTGCAGACAACAATCCGCTTAATTTTAGTATCTGCAGCGATTCTATCGATATAGCCATAATTAGTGTCCATACAAAAGATGGTTTCAGCTCCACTATCATTGGCTATATATTTGAGATCTTTGGGGCCGTAAAAATGGGTCACCGGTATGGCTATCGCACCAAGCCTGAGAATAGCAAACCAGGCAATCACCCACTGAGGGCAATGAGGTGCGTAAATAATCACTTTATCATTTTGCTTAACGCCCAGTTCATAGAGAGAACCAGCTATTTGCTCTATCATGGTGTTCATTTTATTGTAACTATAGTTCTCTCCAAGATAGATTAAAGCTGAGCGGGAGGACGATTTTTCTACAGAGTTTTTGAATACTTCACTGATTGACTTACAAGACTGTCCGGACAATAAACCCACCCCTTTACTTCGCATATCTCCCCTGCCGTCTCGCCGGCCTCATCTTATCCTATGAGTTACTTTTCAGCGCTATCCATCATTATCTTTCTGCCCTCTGGCCTCTAACCTCCGGCATCTGCCCTCTGCTTCTGATCATCTGAGCTCTGGTTTCTTACTTCTGAATTAAGTTCCAAAATAGGCCGATTTAACTTCAGGATTATCCATCAATTCTGGACCGGTACCCGTCATGACTAAAGTTCCGTTCTCAATAATATAGCCCCTGTCTATAATAGGCATAATCGGTCTAGCATACTGCTCAGACATCATCACCGTGACACCATGCTTGCGTATCTCTTGTGTAGCTCTCACAACTTCTGCTTGCATATGTGGGCTTAAACCCAGCAATGGTTCATCCATCAGTAATAATTTAGGCTTTGCCACTAAGGACATGCCAATGGCTACCATTTCTTTTTCTCCTCCGCTTAACATTCCAGCCTTATTCTTTCTTAGCTTAATTAAGGGGGGGAAAAGTTCATAGACAAACTGCATGCTCTCCTTGATTTCTTTATCTTTACGTAAATAACCACCTAATCTTAAATTTTCTTCAACGGTATTATCTCGAAAGACAGGATGCCTTTCTCGGCAGAGGATGATGCCAAGCTCTACCCTATCCCGCGGTTTCAAGGACATAATATCTGTATCAAGGTAATTGATGCTCCCAGAAATGGTGATTCTTGTGCCACCCTTGCGTTGTTCACGTACTTTTAAGTGATGGGTTAGTCCCGAAATAGTATTTAGAATGGTTGTCTTTCCGGCACTATTCGAACCAAAAAGTCCAATGATTTCACCTTGCTTAATTTCAAAACTTAAATCGTTAACGGCTAAGGCATTCTCATAGAAAACCATTAAATTATTAACTTTAAGCACCAGTTTTCACCTCGCTTCCCAGGTAGGCACTGGTCACATCTTCTTGAGTCATCACGTCACGGGGGAGGCCCTCAGCTATTTTCATACCAAAGTTTAAAACAATGATTTTATCAATTATTTTGAACAGTTCCGTAAGACGATGCTCAACCATGATCAGTGTCTTTCCTTCATTTTTTATGCGTTCTAGAAGCGGGACGACACTGGCTATTTCCGACATGCTCATCCCAGAAAATAATTCGTCCAAGATCACGATGTCGGGCTCTAAAGCTAAACAACGGGCTAATTCAAGTCTCTTCAAATATCCGTGGGGCAGCGCACCTGCCTCTTTATATGGGACTTGGGAATCCCGCTCAAAGCCCACTTCTTCTAAGAGGTGAATGGCAGCTTCATCTAGGTCACCATATTTCCCTCCTCTTAACTTCCTGGCCCGTGGTGAAGAAATGGGAATAATCAGGTTCTTAAAGACGGACATGTTATAAAAGGGCCGGGACATCTGGAAACTACGCGCAATTCCTAAATTAACAATTTTATGAGGAGCCATGCCTGTGATACTCATTCCCTTGAAAAGAATTTGTCCCTTGTCTGGCTTGACAAAACCGCTTATTAAGTTAATCAGGGTACTCTTGCCTGAACCATTAGGGCCAATAATCCCTAAGGCCTCACCGGGTTTAAGTTCAAAACTAACGTCATTCGTCGCTTTCGTCCCACCAAAACTTTTGCAAAGATTGGAGATTTTGATAATAGGTTCAATCATGCTTTACTTCCTCCATCGTTGTCAATCGTTCAATTTGGCTGTACTTTCTTTTAATATATTTAAAGAGTCCTTCAGGCAAACCGATAGAAAATATCAAGAGGAGAAGCGAATATATAACGACTCTAAGTGAGCCAAACTCTCGTAATATTTCAGAAAGTGGCATTAAGATTACAGCTCCCAAGGCCCCACCGATAAATGTCCCGGCTCCACCTACGACGACTGCCGTTAGCGGGAGGATGGAGTAATCCATAGCAAAGGCGGGTATACCCACGAACTGGAAGTGGTGAGCCACAAAAGCTCCTGCAAAGGTAGCGGGTAAAGCAGCTATAAATACTGCTTGGGTCTTATACCATTGGATATTATAACCAGCAGCAATAACCGCTCGATCATTATCTCGGATCCCTTGAAAAACTAAACCATAATTAGATGAAATCAATCTTCGGAAGCCAAACAGCGTGAGTAAGACAACAAACATGAGCAGATAAAGTTTACCTGTTATTCCGTGAAGCGGGGGGAGAGCACTCATCCCTTCGGTTCCACCCAGCACTTTAGTTGCTTCTATTAACCTACCAAACAACAGGGGTAAAGCAAAGGTAATCAGACCAAAATAGATTCCTCTTAGGCGCAAGACAGGATAAAGAAAAAGTGCACATATAATGGCCCCGACTAGGGTAGCTGTGGGGATAGTGAAAAGTGGCGACCAACCGAATCTAAAGCTTAGGTAACCAGCGATATAACTTCCAACTCCAAAGAAGAAGGCTTGCCCTAAAGATACTAAGCCTGCAGACGCTAGCAAATCCCAACTTAAGGCCAACAGAATAATCACTAATGTTGTAACTAACACGTTTAACCAATACATCCCAACCACATCTTTTAACAAGGGAAGGATGAACATAGCTAAAATGACGATCGCTTTAGGTAAAATAACGTAGAGGAGATCACGCATGGAGGCTAGCACAAAAATATCATCTGATCTTACTTTTATGCCACGATCAATGCGTTCTTTCCGGTGACTAGTATTCGTCCTCACACTCTCTCCTCCAATTCTTTATATTTGCCAAATAAGCCTGAGGGTTTAATCGCTAAAACAACGACTATGGCACCGAGGTATACGACTTGACCCCACTGGGGTCCGAGATAGGTACTTGCTATGACCATGGCATAACCAAGAATCAGACTTCCTACAAAAAGACCCAATGTGCTTTCCAAGCCACCAAGAACTGAAACAGCCAGAGCAATTAGAAAAATCTCGTAGCCTAAATTAATAGAAATGATGCCTAGCGGTAATATGGCAATTGCTGCGATAGCCGCTAAGGCCGCGCCTAACCCCAGGCTGAGCATGGCCGCCCAATCCGATTCAATACCGATACTTAAAGCTGTATACTCGTCTTGAGCCATGCCCCTTAAGGCTAAACCAGTCTTGGTATAATGAGTGAAATACCACAAGAATAGCGCAATTATCAAAGCGATGCCAATGATAATCAAACGTTGATAATCAATCGTCACCCCGAAAATGTCGATACTCCCCTTCACAAAAGGGGGTAGACTAAAATCGAAACTCGTAAAACCTTTCCAGCGGAAGAATTCGATCAAAGCAACACCTAAGGCAAAGGTTGAAATGACTTCGGATAAGACGATGCCCCGTACAGGCATTAGGATAACTCGGTAGATCAGGGCTCCTAAGATTCCCATCAGCACAACCGTTAGAAGCATGGCCACCAGAGGGGATAAGCCTAAATAGTTGATCAGCATCCAAGCAGTAAAGCCTGAGGTAAGATACATAGCACCGTGAGCAAAATTTGCTACCCCGCTTAAACCGAAGGTTAGGCTAAACCCAATGGCTGAGAGCATTAGTATTGCACTGTTAACTAAACCGTAGATTAGAAAGTTAGTGACCATGATTTACAAACACCCCCGAAAAAATGGTGGAGCGTTTTTTGATTAAAAACGCTCCTTAAATTGTAATTAAGCCCTTACTCTATCTCTTTAACTTATACGAAACGTTATTTAGGTAGTACGATTTCCCCTTCGGCGATAGCTGCAGGGTATACTGGTACCCTTTTGCCATCAACCCATTGGAACGCAATACTGACAGCAGTTGTTTTCGGATCAGCGCCATAAATAATTTGATGGTTCTTATTGAATTTGAGATGGCCAATCAAACCGTCCATATCTGTTTGCTCAAGAGCGGCAACAATTTTGTCAGCATCCAGTGATCCGGCTTTTTTAATAGCTTCAGCCACAATATAGACGGAATCATACGCTGGCCCTGCCCCATGACCCGTAATTTTAGCGCGTTCTGCTTCGCCAAACTTTTTGCCATAAGCCTCGTTAAATGGAATACTCTTAGGAAGCGCATTGATTGGTATAGAGGCGTTTTCAAAGAGGAAATTAACTAAACCATTGATATCTGAACCAAAGGTTTTCGAAGCTGATTCTGGAGCAGCTGAACTAATAAATCCTGCGAACAGAGCTGGCACTTTCATGGCAGTAGCTTGTTTAACTAAGTTGGCAGACTCAGGCATATCAAAGAGGGGAACAATGAGTTGAGCACCACCCAATTTTGCTTTGTTAAGCGTAGAGGAGAAGTCTGAAGCTCCTGTTGGGTAAGAATCATGCCCAACAATAGTCCAGCCGTTAGCTTTAGCCCAAGCTGCAAGCGCGGTATTTGTCCCTTTCGCCCAAGCTACATCTTGATTTACGAAATATACTTTATTGTAATTGAATTTTTTACCTATATAAGCTAAGTTTTCGGATAAATTACCTACGAGATACGGAGAACTTAGACCGACTCTAAACAAGTACTTGTATTTTGGATCTGATTCAACCTTCTTTTCAAAATCAGGGGTCATTGCAATTGACACCAAGTATGGAACCTTATATTTAGCGATCATATCCATGGCCGAGAGAAGGACCTCTGAACGTAAAACTCCAACAACCATCGCAGTAGGTTTCTTTTCCAGTATTTGTTTTTCGATGGCTGCCAAGGCATCTGTTACAGGGATTGAAGGTTCAGCATCTCTGGTATCGATTGAGACTATTTCAAAAGGACGTTTGGTACCACCAACATCCACGCCACCACTAGCATTTATTTCGTCCACGGCTAGTTGCGCCGCTTTATGAGCTCCAGCCGCATCGAATTGGCCTAAGGAAGTTGCAACACCTAAGATAATTGAGTCCGCCTTTTTCTCTGTGCCGGCGGGGGTAGTAGCGGGCTTTTGACTACACCCAGTTACGCTTAATAGCATACTCATCATAAATAATAGACTTACACCAAGAGCTAAAGTTTTCTTTCTCATAATTTTCCTCCTCAATTATATTTTCTTAGGAACTAATTAATATGTTAATATTATCTTTTATACCACCACCTGTAATAATCATAATACATTATATTTTACAAATTTTCTGATTATTCTTTTAAAATCGTACCATGTGTAGTAATAAATTACTACCTCTGAATAGGTTTAATATTTTCAGAAAATTCCACCTGCTTCATACGAATTGAAGCCCTAATATTATAATTCAGCTCAATATTTTTGTAGGCTTAAATTAAGTAAAGACCTGCCCGGTCGGGTTAGAATATCTCGAGAGTTTTGTTAAGAGGATAAATATTGATAGCTTTATCAAAAAGAGAAGCAAACGATTAGCGTGCTTCTCTTTTGAAAAACTTAATGATAATATTTACCTATACTATACTTCCTTTATTAAATTGACAAAATAAAAATTTCAAAAGTAGTGCCAAAATCCCTTTTTCAACATATTACTTTTCTAATTAGCAAGAACTCTCTTCAAGATTTTACCACTCGTATTTTTTGGTAGTTCATTAACGAATTCTACAATCCGAGGAACTTTATAAGCCGCAATTCGTTTCTTACAAAAAATAATAATTTCTGCTTCATTAATTAGGTGGCCCGGTCTAAGAGTAACAAACGATTTAGGGATTTCGCCCTTAACATCATCTCTAACTCCTATTACTGCAACCTCTAAAATTGCTGGGTGGGTATACAAAACCTCTTCAATCTCCCTTGGATAAATATTGTAACCTCCACAGATTATCATATCCTTTTTACGATCAACGATATATAAATAGCCGTCCTCATCAACCATCCCAAGATCTCCAGTATGGAACCAACCGTCAATAACTGCTTCTGAAGTGGCTTCAGGCATTTTCCAATATCCTTTAAAAAGACCAGGTCCTTTAACTACGATTTCGCCGACTTCTCCTTGTAACGCAGGATTATTTTGAGTATCTTTGACAATAACTTCCCAAGTATCGGCAGGCAAACCAATCGAACCAGCTTTCCCATGTTCTAACCGTCCATAGGTACAGGTAGCACTTGTTTCCGTTGAACCATAACATTCACAAAATCCAGTCCCAAAGGTTTCAATAATTTTTGGAATATATTCGGCGGGCATAGCTGCACCTGCCGACTGGGCGAAACGCCAAGCCTTCAAATCGTACTTATGAGGATCTTCTAAATAAGTTTGTAGCATATAGATGTACATTGTCGGCACTCCAGCGAAATGGGTGACTTTAAACTCTGAAATCAATTCTAAAGCCTTATCCGGAAAAAACCGCGGCATAGTTACAATAGCCGCCCCCTTGTACATCGGCCCTAAAACAGTCAGGACAAAAAAGATGTGACAAAAAGGGGTGCCTGTAAAAAAACGGTCTTGGTCACTGACCATGAGTACATAACAAGCATTTAATTCCGCATTACTATAAAAATTACTGTGACTAAGCATTGCTCCTTTAGGTTGTCCGGTTGTTCCTGAAGTATAAAGGATTGTTACTATGTCATCCGGAGCACAATCAACTGGCGTAAGGTCTTCCGACTCCCCCTCTAACATTTGGTGATAAAATATGACATCCGTCTGACTACTCTCCCCTACCGAAACAATCTTTTCAAGTAAAGGGGTTTTATCTCGAATCTTCAATACTTTGTCCATCGTTTCCCCAGCTAAACAAATTAAAAATTTTGCTTCGGAATTATTAACAATATACATGATCTCAGGGCTTTGAAACATCCAATTGAAGGGTACCGCGATAGCTCCAAGCTTAACAATAGCAAAATAGCTCACAAGATATTCCGGCGAATTAGGTAAACAAAGTGCAACACGGTCATCTTTACTGACTCCCAACTTCTTTAAAGCGTTACCCATCTTGTTAACCTGATGATTAAATTCTATCCAGCTGTAGTTCGTGGTTTCCGATATTACTGCTAATTTATTAGGAATTCTATTAATATGCTTTTCAATTATTAGGGATAAGTTCATTTAACTTCACTCCTCCTCGGAACCAGTTGTAAATTCTTCAAAATGTCCCATCTTGTTCCTAATAATTATATTTTTCTATTGTAAGCTTATAAAAATAGAACCAATAGGATAGAAACCATTTATCACCTCCTAAATTAAGTCATAGCATGCTGGGTATAAGCAATTAATAAAATTTGATCTAATAGCTTGATTGGTCTATTATTTCAATTGCCAATGTTTTTAAAATTATCTGAATATATAAAGTATAGCACAAAGATATTTTTTACAACTCCTCTGAAGCAGGTGTAAATTTAGAATATCTTTCACCTGCTTCCATTTAACGAATCTTCTAAGAAATTATAGCAATTATCTAAATATTTGGTATAATTAATTAATAGATCCTCAGAGAATACAAGGAGGTATGAGATGAGAGTCTCCGAATTACGTTTAGGAGAACTACTTGAATTCCTACCTGAACAAGGCAAAATCCTCTTAAAAGGCTCTCGCGTAGTGATCTTTGATGCTGCTTCCCTAGGAATGTTGCGTAAAGATTTAATCGATACATTGGGTATGGACAGGGCTAAAGGTTTCCTGATTCGTTATGGCTGGTCCTGTGGCTTTCAAGCATATACGAGTATAAAAAAACAGTTCCAATGGGATGAAGATCAGGAGGGAATATTTACCGGCCCCATCATACATACTCTAACTGGCTTTGCCTTAAACGAGTTCTTTTGTCATATAGATCAACAGACAGGTGCCACCTATTATAAAGGGCATTGGACAAATTCCTATGAGGCAGAACAACATTTACTACATTTTGGTCAACACCATGAACCAGTGTGCTGGAATTCGGTGGGATATGCTAGTGGCTATAGTTCTGCTCGCACAGGGAAGAAGGTTATCTATAAAGAAGTACAATGTGTAGGGCAGGGTGATGCTCAATGTACTTATATTGGCAAGACGGTTGAGGATTGGGGCGATGAGATAATCCCAGAACTAGCCTATTATGAAGTTAGTAAAATCAGCGAAGTACTGGAAGCAGCTCATCAAAGAATTACGATTCAAAACAAAATTCTGGAACGGACAGTCACTATTCATGAACAGCTGACTCAATGCATTCTTAATGGCAAAGGGATAGAAGATATCACCTCCACTCTTGCTAAGCTAATGAAATGTATTGTAGTTTTGGAAGATAACAATTTAGTCCCACAATCCACTTGTTTTCCAGATCAATCTGTCACCCATGATCTTCTGACTTCTTACCTTCCGATTTTGGCCAGCCCTTACTTCAATAAAACTTCCGCTTTTTTCCTGAAACAAAAGCGTCCCTTTCAAATAACTGATAATTTTAAAGATTTTTTTCTTTGTCGTTTAGTTTCACCAATTTTAGTTGGCAATGAACTGCTTGGTTTTGTATCCTTACTTCGTACAGACTTACCCTTTTCGGAATTGGAGAATATCGATTTAGAGCATGCCGCAAGTGTTTTTGCTCTAGTTATATTAGAGCAAAAAAAAATCGCCGGCGTCGAAAGGCGATTAAAGGGTGATTTTGTTGATGACTTATTATCAGAAAATATCTCTGATTCCAATTCTATCATTAATAGAGCGCAAAGACTTAATTATGATATTACCCTTCCTCATCGGGTTCTTGTTTTAGATATCCAAAACTTTACCTCAGTAGTAAAACCTTTCGATCAAAATGAAGAGAGAATCTTGCAATTCAAAACTGAGTTAGTCAACACAGTTCAATTATCCTTGAAGCGTTTAGGAAAAGGAATGGTCGTCAACAAAAGCGATAATTTAATCATGCTTGTCCAACTGCAAGAGCTAGATTGTTCAGAAAAAGCCACTAGGCAACTAGCTAAAGAGATCATCAAACAAGTCTCTATTCGTTTTCCTAAGATTACACTATCGATAGGAATTGGAAGTTGTTGCCTAAAGCTGACAGATTTTCGCCATTCCCTTCTATCTGCGAAAAAGGCCTTAGAAATTGGAAAAACTCTAAAAAACCAAAGCCAAGTAATCTCACTTGAACAATTCGGTACTCATGCTCTGCTTTTTAACGCCTTGGACCCTAAGGACTTATACGAATTTGCTAACAGCCAAATAGGCCCTCTTTTATCCTATGATAAAACCTATCAAACCCAACTTATGCCTACACTTCAAGAGTTTCTTAGTCACCGCGGTAATGTGGAAGGAACAGCAAGATCTATGAATATGTCGATAAGTGGTTTAAAATATCGATTACAACGAATTGAAGAAATTACTGGGCAGGATATTAAGGCTGGTCAAGCCTACTTTAATCTGCACTTAGCAGTAAACATCCTTGAATTAGTAGGAGAGGACAAAATTAAATTTTAAAAGCTTGTCTAATGTCGAACAGACGACTCAGCGGCGGCCCGTCGAAAACGAGCCATTCTGCGAACGATCGTTGACTGATTTACGCCCAAGGCGGCGGCAGCCTTATAAGTACTACCATATTTCTCTAAGGCCCTGTCAATAAGTTGTCGTTCAACTTCATCTACCGCTTCTTTCAAGGGCATTAAGGAATTCACTGATACTCCTCTTAATTCACTGGCACTCCGTTTAAAAGGAATAGGTAACTGAGATACTAGAATTAATTCTCCGGCCGAAACCACCATTAATCGCTCAACCATATTTTCTAGCTCTCGAACATTACCTGGCCAATCATACTGCAGAAAAGCCTCAATTACCTCGGGAGAGAATTCTCGTTGAAAACCGTACTTCTTACTAAATCTATCTCGGAAATGATAGATTAGAGGAATGATATCCTCTTGCCGTTGACGCAAAGGCGGTATCACAATCGGAACTACATTTAATCGAAAGTACAGATCCTCTCTAAATTGCCCCGCCCTGATCATCTCTTCAAGATTCTTGTGTGTAGCAGCTAGGATTCGCACATTGACTTGGCGCGGTTTTGCCCCTCCAACGGGAACAATTTCCCGTTCTTGAAGAACCCTCAAAAGTTTAGACTGAAGATTAAGGGGAAAATCACCAATTTCGTCGAGCAAAATCGTCCCATTATGAGCTAGCTCGAACATGCCGATCTTGCCTTCTCGACGGGCCCCCGTAAACGCTCCCGACTCATATCCAAAGAGTTCCGATTCTAACAAATGCTCTGGTATTGCCCCGCAATTTAGTTTTATAAAAGGACCATCGGCGCGGTTGCTCTGAGTATGAAGAAGCTTCCCTATACCTTCCTTGCCGACACCTGATTCTCCGAATAAAAGCACGGTAGAATCGACCTTAGCTACTCGCCTAATTAATTCGAATACGCGTTCCATCTCAGGACCAGTGCCTATCATTCCCCCTGTCTCCTGACGATTACGCAATTCGGATAGCTCCTGGTGGTACTGTTCACTTAAACGTTTAGCATCAATTAGTTCCTGTCGGAGTTGATTAAGGCTGGTCATATCTCTAAGGTTTATTACAACCCTCATAAGCTTTCCTTTTTCATCGAAAACAGGACTACCTGTGACAAGCAAACTATGATTATGCTTATTTTCCATAATTGTAACCGGTTTCCTGCGTTGCAGAACTAAGTCAACGAGTGAATGAGCATAGGTAATCTCTTCAATTTCCTGAATTGCTCTGCCAATCAAATTCTGAGCATTACCGAGACTCAATTTTTCAAAGGTATGGTTATACCTTAGCACTACGCCAGTCGAATCGGTAACGAATAAACCATCTGAGGAGGACTGAATGATTGAATCGAGTTCACTATTTAGCTCCTTAACTGTGGCCAATTCCTGTGATACCGATTCGATCTCTGAGATATCTTGAAATACACCAACAGCTCCAGTAATCCTACCGTCCTGGATTACTGGATCTCTATTCATGATATAAGTCCCCCTACCCACTCGAAACTTTTGGGAATACTCCGATTTTCCCGTTTCTAGCGTCTCCATAAGACCAAGAGGCACTAAGACATCTAAGACATGGCGACCAATGGCTCTTTCACGAGAAACCCTAGTAAATCGTTCAGCTGCCCTATTAAATGAATTTATCATCCCATCGCTATTGATCACTACAATACCATTATGCGCAGAGCTTAGTACCGCTTCCAGTTCTTTCACCTGGAATTCGGCTTCTTGATATAAAGCAACCGCCAGGTCCGCACGGCTTAGAACTCCAACGATCTGCCCATCCTCTTCAATGACCACAGCCAAATTAAATTGGTAAGCCCATGCCTCACCTAGACGCAGAGACGGCTTAATAACCACTGGATCACGTTCCACCGCCTCAAGGCAACTCAGTTGTGCAGATGAACTGTTATTATCGATTACTCTCTCGACAAGGGTCTTCATTGTAACTATCCCTATCAAATTACCGGTTTTACCCACCACAGGCCAGCCAGAAGAATTAGCTTCGATAAGCCTTTGTAATGCCTCCAAACAAGAATTGTTCTCGCTAAGACAAACAGGAATCTGGGTCATGACCTCTTCCACCCACATCATAACTGTACCCTAGTCTCCAAATTTTTTTCTAATCTTTGCTGGAGATACAAGTCTTCCACCTCTTTCTTAAAGGGTTATTCGAGTTTATTTACGCAAAAGTAGCAAATAAGACCTTATTATGAGGAAAGTGTTGACTAGTTTTCAAAATCATATCTTGACAAACGGGGTCATTACATGGCATGATACTTCTATATATAATTAACTGAATATTCAAATTGGACAGACTAGTCTGAAATATAATCTTGTGCAAACCTTTTTTGCTGATGTCACCAACCAATATATTTTTCGGAGAAGCTAAAGAAAACTTTGCTAGCGCCCACGAAGACACTGACTTCGCACGTATTAGTCATCTTGAAGACACTGTCTTCGCACGAATTAGTTATTCTGACAGCGCTGGCTTTGGATGGAAGAAATGAGGGATCAGCTTGAAGCTTCGTGCCATACTGGTAGATGACGAATGCTCCGACAGTCAAGAACTTCGCAACCTACTCCAGCCCTTTGAGAATGTTCAAGTCGTCAGCAAGGCTGCAAATGCCTTAGAAGCCCGAGAGTTAATCTTGAATCTAGATGATTCTACTTACAACACAGCTCACGAAGAATACGCGTTTGCCTTAAATGCTTTAGAGCATCTACTTAAACCTATTCACCCTAAACGACTGGAAGAAGCGCTATTGAAAGTGCGCCAATTAAAAGGTAACCTAACTGGGCCAAAGAGTAATCCGCCCCCTATTAAACGTGAAACTATTCCACCTAAGCCTTTAGAAGTTGTACCAGTTGAACTTAGAGGTAAAATTATACTATTACACCAGGACGAAATAATCTATGTCTATACCGATAAAGATAAGGTCTACATAAAAAGCTTAAAGGAGTCTTACCTGACCCGTTTTACCTTACGCGAGTTGGAATTACGTTTAAACTCCACTCTTTTTTTTCGCTCTCATCGTTGTTATTTAGTGAACATTCAACGCATGCGAGAACTCATTCCATATTTTAATGGAACTTACACCATAGTAGTCGATGATCTTGAACGTAGCGAAATCCCAATGAGCCGGACCAAATCCCGAATACTCAAAGAGATGTTAGGTCTTTAGAGTCGTATTTATGAAAAACCGAGGCTACGCCTCGGTCTTTATATTAAACCATGGAAATCCAAACCCAAACGTTGTACAAAACCTTATCTGAACAAGTCTTACATATATAATAAAAGCCACAGGCTTTGTACAGCTGGTGGTTTTATTTTATTGTATACTATCTCAAGAAGGTTATCAAGAGATTATCTTACGCACTGACCTTGGCCATTTCCTGTACTCAGAAAAAATTCTTGCTTTGTTCTGTCAGGCTTAGATCTCAAAGCTGAAAGCATATAAAAAAACACCTTTCCGTTTGCTCAATGATAGTTCGAAACACGAAGCTTTCCTTGAGCAAATCTTGAAAGGTGCGTATAAGTAGCCGACAGTATCTTATTTCGATAATGCTTGTTTTTTAAGCTTCTCATTCATTTGACAAGCAACGCGGAACAGATCTATACCCGTTAATCCTATTGAATCTAAGGTTTTATGATAAATATGGATGAGTTTTTGCAAAAGGTCTGTTTTTGATTTATCCTCCCGCAAACGCTTCATTTCAGCAGTCACTTCTTCTATTAGTTCCTTTGTGATAGCGACTCCTGACTCCGTAAGTTCTTTTTGCATCCCCAGTAAACCATGTTCAATAATTTGGCCGCCAGAGTGTTTACCGTAAACGAAAGAGGTCTTCTGTCCTACTAATTCAGATGGAATAGCCTCATAAATACGCCGATCAATGAGTACACCCGCCGTGTGTATACCGCTTTCGTGCGTGAAAACATGGGGTCCGATAATTGGGCAATGTGCCTGGATTGGCATACAGGCGTATTTTTCAACCAGGCGGTACAACTCCTGCAGCTTTTCGTATTTGAAACCAGGAATTTCGATGCCATAGAGCAATTTCAAGGAAACCACTACTTCGTGGAGAGGTGCGTTTCCCGCCCGTTCACCGTAGCCTGCTACCGTAGTGCAGAAAGCCTTCGCACCATACTTAATTGCTGTGATAGTATTGATTGTGCCAAACCCAAAATCATTGTGGAAGTGTACCAATAAAGGTACCTCAGGCATTGCCTGGACTATCTCTTCTGTATATTTGGCAGTTGCCTCCGGAGTCAAAACCCCTACTGTATCTGGCCAGGAAGGTCTCGTGCCACCTGCAGCAAGCCCCCGACGGAACAGTTCAATACAATAATCAACATCCGCTCGCGAACCATCTTCTCCACCGAACTCGATATGAGTTACCCCTTTGGATCGAGCGTAACGGATTGCTTCCTCCATCATCTTCAGGTTGGCTTCTTTGTACCATTCGATTGGCCGATCTTCATGTTCGGCGTCAGAAATACCCTCCCTATGAAGTAGGGTTTTACCAATTTTATATTTATTGTGTAGATTGGATGCCGTCGTAAAGATGAAAAAAGTTACTTCTTCTGGGGAGATATTTATCCCGTTCAGAACCTCAAGGGTTGCGTCAATATCTCCTTTATGCGAACGACACATTACCACAATTTCAAGATCGGCGCGTAATTCACCACGACGCTTGGCTTCCATAATCAAGCGCAAAGCCTCTTGTTCCGTAGCTGATACTCCGGGGAACCCCACGTCGATAATGTGAACTCCAATATCGCTTAAAGCCTTAGTAATCTCAAGCTTTTGTTCAGGGGTATAGGCCACACCAGGCATTTGCTCTCCGTCGCGAAGGGTGGAGTCGTAGATACGAAGTTCACCAGGATCTGGAAATTTAATATCTTTCGTAAACTCCAACGGACTATGCAGTAGTTGTTCAATAGGCTCACGCAACATAACCCTACCCCCTCGTTAATATTTCGATGACAAAATCACCGATTTGACTGGTAGAAAGTCCTGAATCTGCGCCCAAGGAGGGAACCTTGCCAGACATCAACAAATTTTGGAGGGCTTTGTCAATTTTGACAGAGGCTTCTGTTTCTCCAATATAGTCCAAAAGCATAGCCATAGCAGCAATCGCGGCCATTGGATTAGCGACATTAAGACCCGCATATTTTGGAGCAGAACCATGAATCGGTTCAAACATGGAAACCTTACCTGGATGGATATTCCCTGAAGCAGCTATACCGAGTCCACCTTGGATCATCGCGCCAATATCTGTGATAATATCACCGAATAAATTACTGGTAACGCCCACATCAAACCATTCTGGATTTTTAACCATCCACATACAAGCAGCATCTATATAGGCGTGTTCCCTTTGAATATCAGGATATTCTGCACCGACTTCTTCGAAGGTTCTAGTCCAAAGATCCATAGCTCGTATCGCATTCGCCTTATCGATTAAGGTTACCTTTTTCTTTTTATTGCGTTTTCTGGCTAATTCAAAAGCATAACGAATAGCCCTTTCGCACCCTTTACGGGTGAACACCATTTCGGCTATGGCGACTTCATCTGGAGTGCCCTTCTTAAAGATTCCACCTAAACCAGAATAGGCATCTTCTGTATTCTCACGAATAATAACCATATCAATATCTTCTGGCTTTTTGCCTTTAAGAGGACAAAATTGCTCTGCGTACAGTTTGATCGGGCGCAGATTAATATAGAGATCTAATCCAAAACGCATTCCCATGATAATGGGGCGCTCGATAAAGCCTGGCTCTACTCGTGGATCACCTAGGGCTCCAAGGTAAAGTGCATCCATCGTTTTGTATTCATCTAATATTGATTCTGGCATGGTCTCTCCGGTTTTCAGATAGTGATTGGTCGAATATGGATAATGAGTCAATTCATAGGAAAACCCCTGTTGTCGAGCTACAACTTCCAAAACCCTAAGTCCTTCGGCGACAACCTCTGGGCCTACTCCATCCCCACCAATAACTCCAAATCGAAAGTTGCGTGGATTGTCTTTATTCATCTTTAGCTCCCCCCAATCGTTCACCTGCATAGGCCACAAGCCCACCGGCATCCATAATCTTCTGCATAAAAGCGGGAAATGGAGCTGCTTGGAACGTTATTCCCGTCGTGAGATTGGTTACTTTTCCGGTCAGCGGGTCTATACTGATTTGCTGACCTTTTTCAAAGTCTTTAGCCACGTCCGAAATTTCAAAAATAGGTAGTCCAATATTTATACAATTTCTATAGAAGATCCGAGCAAATGTTGGGGCAACTACGGCCGCCACTCCGGCAGCTTTTAAGGTCAGAGGCGCCACTTCTCGAGATGAACCACAACCAAAGTTATTGTCAGCTACGATCACATCTCCGGGTCTAAATGTTTTGACAAAGTTTGGATCTAAGTCCTCTAACACATACTTCGCTAATTCTGCAGGATCAGATATATTACAATAACGGCCTGCTATGATCAGATCGGTATCAATATCCCGACCTAACTTCCAGACTTCTCCTTCAATCATCGTCGTTTCCCCTCCGTTCTTAGCGATTATTCTAGTTGACCAGGGTCTGCTAATCTGCCACTTAAGGCTGAGGCTGCTGCTACAGCTGGGCTAGCTAGGTATATCTCACTAGTGACATGACCCATACGGCCGACAAAGTTGCGATTGGTGGTGGATACACAACGCTCCCAATCAGCTAAAATACCCATATGTCCTCCTACACAAGGACCACAGGTTGGGGTAGAAACAACGCATTCTGCTTGAATAAAGGTCTCCAATAGTCCTTCCTTCATCGCATCAAGGTAGACTTTTTGGGTACCTGGGATGATGATGCAGCGTACTCGCGGATGGATTTTTTTCCCTTTTAGAAGTCCGGCGGCGATACGCAGGTCTTCAATCCGTCCGTTGGTACAGGAGCCGATCACCGCTTGATCGATAGATACTTCACCCACTTGAGAGATAGGTTTTGTGTTCGAAGGTAAATGTGGGAAGGCAACTTGGGGCTCGATATCGGCCATATCAAAAACGATGGTTTGAGCAAAGTTAGCATCTGGATCACTTGTATAAACCGTATAAGGTTGATTGGTGGCTGCTTTGACATAGGCCTCAGTTTTAGCATCTACCGCAAAAATACCATTTTTTGCGCCTGCTTCAATCACCATATTAGCCATTGTCAATCGTTCTGCTACGCTGAGTTCCTCTATGGCCTCTCCGCAGAATTCTAAAGCACTATAGATAGCCCCATCCACACCTAAACGTCCAATCATGTAGAGAATCATATCTTTACCAGAAACCCAAGGTCTTTTCTTCCCTTTAAATTCAATCTTGATCGTGGGTGGAACCTTTAGCCAAACTTCTCCTAAGGCCCACGCCACAGCGATATCAGTTGATCCTACTCCGGTAGCGACCATACCTAACGCTCCATAGGTACAAGTATGAGAATCTCCACCAATGACCAGTTGGCCCGGGCGTACCAAGCCTTGTTCTGGAAGTAGGACGTGTTCAATACCCATTCGGCCTACTTCGTAGTACAAGGTGTTATGTGCTAGAGCAAACTCTCGGACCTTTTTGGCAACTCTGGCGGATTGAATATCTTTATTGGGGGTAAAGTGATCCGGGATGATGACAAGTTTTTGAGGATCAAAGACGTTCTTAGCCCCTTTAATTTTGCCAAACTCTTCGATAGCTACGATAGCTGATAGTTCATTGGCCAAGACTAAGTCCACTTTAGCGTTAATGATCTGACCGGGACGTACTTCGCTTAACCCAGCGTGAGCGGCTAGAATTTTTTCTGTCATAGTCATAGACATAGTGAGCTTCACCACCTCTTGATTTCACATTTCTTTTATCCGCATTAAGACTTCCACTTCGATAAGTGAGTTTTCATTTCAAAGGTCTGCTTCACCAAGTATTCGGTTTAGTTATTGTGTTCTCGAAGGTCCACTACTCGCTTAGCTTTACCTTCACTACGCAGCAAAGTCTTGGGAGCAACAACTTTAATCCGGGCATTGAGGCCTAGTACTTGCTGTAATTCAGCACCTATGTGTTCTTGTACCTTTTTCATGGCCTCATCCCCTTGGGCATGTAATTCATGGGTACATTCCACGAGGACTTCCAGGTCATCCATATAGCTTGCTCCGCGGTCCACAACGATGACATATTGGGGTTCCAGTCCCTTAATCGTTAAAATCACACTTTCAATCTGAGAAGGGAAAACGTTGACGCCTCGAATTATTAACATATCGTCAGTACGTCCAGTGATACGCTTCATACGAGCTGTAGTGCGCCCGCAGGCACAGCTTGACCTATCGATAATGGTTCGATCTCTTGTTCTATAGCGCAGGACTGGGAAAGCTTCTTTCGTAAGGGAGGTCAGGACCATTTCACCTAAGCTCCCAAGTGGTAGAGACTCTCCTGTATCTGGATCGACGGTCTCTACTATGAAATGATCTTCGGAAATGTGCAATCCATCGTGATAGGGGCATTCAAACGATACTCCTGGGCCCATCATTTCGGTAAGCCCGTAGATATCGAAGGCCTCAATGTTGAGTTTTTCTTCGATTTCACGTTTCATTTCCATCGTCCAAGGTTCAGCCCCAAAAAAGCCTACTTTAAGTTTAAGATCCCGCGGTGGATCGACACCCATTTCCTTGGCTTGTTCAGCCAGTACTAAGGCATAGGATGGGGTAGCCATCAGGACTGTTGCCCCAAAATCTTGCCAAAGCATTACTTGGCGTTTAGTAAGCCCTCCAGATACTGGAATGACTACTGCTCCAACACGTTCCGCTCCATAGTGAGCTCCCATGCCACCAGTGAAGAGTCCATAACCATAAGAGTTGTGCACAATATCGGCATTGGTAACTCCACCAGAAGTGTACACTCGAGCCATCAATTCAGACCAACTATTGATGTCGTTGGCTGTATAGCCCACCACGATCGGTTTACCGGTGGTGCCACTTGAAGCGTGCATGCGAACGATCTTAGCGATTGGTTCGGCGAACATTTTAAAAGGATAATTATCGCGAAGGTCATTTTTGGTGGTAAAGGGTAATTTAGTAATATCTTTAAGACTTTTGATATCTTCGGGTTTAACTCCTAAAGCGTCCATTTTCTCTTGATAGGCCGGTACTTTAGTGTAACAACGCTGGACTGTTGCTTGGAGTCTTTGCAGTTGTAACTCTTCCAGTTTCGGGCGCGGCATAGTCTCATGTTCGTGGTCCCAGATTAAGCATTGTTTAGCGTCAGGCGCAGGTTTTTCCACCGTCTGAACCCTCCTTAACTACTCTTAGTGTCTCAGTCTTCACTTGATGTGAGAAACTAGTCTTTCGCTATGGCTGCTTGAGCCCTTGCTTGGGCCATTTCTTTGCCTGCTTTAAAGGCCTGTAGGTTGATATCGACAAGTTTTGGCGGAATACGTTTCCGAATAACTCTTTCCCAAGCTTGCTGGGAAAGATCCAAGTGAGCGGAAAGAGCCCCCAGAATGATTAGACTGCTGACTTTAGGATTGCCTAGGGCTTTAGCTTGGGATGTAGCCAGAATTTCTTGGATTTGAAAGCCTTTACTTTGAACAAATTCCATGATTCCGGTGGGATAAGGTTGATATTCACCCATCTGACCAGGCATGACTTCAATGTCATTGATCAGCATCAGACCCCCTGGTTTGAGATAATGTCCGTAACGTACTGCTTCAAGCCTTTCAAAGGCTACTAAGATATCCCCAGTACCAGTGCGGACGGTGGGTGAGTAAACTTGGTCACCGAAGCGTAGATGACTGACCACGCTCCCTCCTCGTTGGGCTACCCCATGTACTTCTGTTTGTTTAACTTGGGCATATTCCTCGGCAGCAACTAAAGCGAGAACTTCACTGGCCAGAAGTACGCCTTGCCCTCCGACGCCACAGAGGAGTACGTTCGTTACCTTTGACATTTTTATTCCCCCTTTAAGTGAATGGCGTCAAATTTACAGGCTTGGGCACATAATGAACAGCCTGTGCAGGATACATCATCAATGAGTGCTTGTTCTCCAGGTAATACTGCTGGGCAACCGATACGTTGACAAGCCCCGCACTGATTACATTTATCGAAGTCGATGACATAGGGTGTTTTGGGTCTTTGCTTTTCGCCACGAGCGAAGATACAAGGTCTGTTCGTGATGACAACAGAGGGTCCCTCATGGTCGAGAGCCTCTTTAATGGCTTGGTTCATTGCTTTTTGATCAAAGGGATCGGCCACTTGAACATGTTGAACGCCAAGGGCTTTAACGAGGTTTACTAAGTCTAATTTGGGGACTGCTTTCCCTTGAAGGGTGAGTCCTGTCGCAGGATGTTCTTGGTGACCCGTCATACCAGTGGTACTGTTATCCAGAATGACGATGGTGGTGTTGCCGCCGTTGTAAACAACGTCAATTAGGGACGGCATTCCGCCATGAATAAAGGTCGCATCTCCAATGACTGCTGCAACTTTGTTCATTCCTCCAAGTTCAAAGCCAAAGGCGTTACCAATTGAGGTTCCCATGGCAAAGGAGGTATGCATTGCCCCTAAGGGTGGTAGGGCGCCTAGTGTGTAACAGCCAATATCTCCGGTGACTAAGGCTCCCGATTTTTTGAGGGCGAGGTAGGCTCCTCGATGTGGACAGCCTGCACAAAGTTGTGGGGGGCGGCTGATGATGTTAAATTCATTGGAAAAGTCCTTGACAGGTTGTTCGTTGAATAAGCATTTACCTAAAACGTCTGGGCTGAATTCGCCGGTGCGGGGGAAGATATCTTTGCCGCTGATATTGGTGACTCCCCAAGCTCGGATTTGGTCTTCGATGAAAGAATCCAGTTCTTCAATAATGTAGACTTTATCGTATTGGGCACAGAAATTGAGGATCATTTGCTTTGGTAAGGGATAGGTGATCGCTAGTTTAAGTACGCTAGCCTCTGGAAGTAGTTCTTTAGTATAAGTGTAGGAGGCCCCACTAGTGATAACCCCTATTTTACTGTTCCCTTCCTCGATACGAGTGTAGGAATAAGTCTCAACAAACGCGCTAATTGCTTCGAATTTAGCATCCAGTTTGGCTTTAAGCGCTTTAGCAAAAATGGGCACTACCCAGTTAGGTACGTCTTTAACAAAGCCTTTAGTTTCCCCTACTTCACTACGTTCGCCCAGAGTTACCATCCCTTTACTGTGTGAAACCCTCATGGATGTCCTGAAAAGCACGGGGGTCGAGAATTTCTCGCTCAGTTCGTAAGCGAGTTTTAGATAATCTTTGGCTTCTTGAGGATCACTTGGTTCGATCATAGGTATTTGTGCTAATCTAGCAAAATAGCGATTGTCTTGTTCATTTTGGGACGAATACATCCCTGGGTCATCGGCTGAGATGACTACAAATCCACCAATTGTTCCAGAAAACGGGAATACCATGAAAGAATCTGCTGCAACGTTAAGTCCGACGTATTTCATCGAGCATAAAGCACGTTTGCCAGACATGGCCACTCCCATAGCTTCATCAAAGGCTACTTTTTCGTTCGCTCCCCACTGAGCTTTGATTTCAGGATATTGGGATATAACTTCAAGTATTTCTGTGCTGGGGGTACCAGGATAACCCGATGCGAAATAGACTCCTGCCTCATAAGCTCCTCGGGCGATGGCATTGTTGCCTGCCATAAGCATCCGTTGGCCGGCATCTTGCGTCATTTTTCTTTAACCTCCTCATTGGCTTAAATCTAGCCAAATTATCCCTTTTAGATAATTCTAATATATCAAAATATTCAATCTTTTTACATAGTCGAGCCATGAACTGTACTTAATTTAGGTTCTACGGTTAATAACCCACTGTTAACGAAAACTGAATTACCCGTGAACGGTTGTTTTGGAGGGTGATCAGTATACAAGGTGGTGTATCTTCAATAATCAACCTACTAGTCTCTTTACAGCTTTCTATTTTGTGGGTTAAAATACTATAAGAACTTGTTTTTAAAATGTTCGGAAAAATTATGCTACATTTCCACTAAAAGGGGGGGACAAGAAAAGGCATGAAAACATTAATGACAGGTAATGATGCAATTGCTCGGGGTGTCTACGAATATGGTATCAGCGTTGCTGCAGCCTATCCTGGCACACCAAGCACAGAAATCCTCGAAAATATTGTTAAATACCCAGAAGTTTATTGTCAGTGGTCGCCTAATGAAAAGGTAGCCATGGAAGTAGGCATTGGCGCAGCTATTGCAGGTGCTCGTGCCATTGTTACCATGAAAATGGTAGGTGTCAATGTAGCTGCCGATCCACTTTTCACTGTAGCTTATACCGGCACGCGAGCTGGCTTAGTCTTAATATCAGCCGATGATCCAGGAATGCACTCTTCACAAAATGAACAGGACAATAGGCTATACGCGGCTTTTGCCAAGATACCTCTGTTAGAACCCTCGAACTCCCAAGAGGCTAAAGACATGGTTGGCTTGGCTATGGAAATTTCTGAAGCCTTTGATACCCCAGTCATGTTACGAATCACAACTCGGATAGCACATTCCCAAAGTTTAGTAGAACTTAAGGAGCCGATGGAACGAGTTGTCAAACCTTATGAGAAGGACCCGCGCAAGTACGTTATGCTACCTGGACACGGGCGGGCTCGCCGCTTAATCGTTGAAGAGCGAATGCAGAAACTAGCCACCTATTCGGAAACTGTGGCAGTCAACTATATGGAGATGAAGGATCCGACCGTCGGTGTCATCACCTCTGGCATCTCCTATCAATATGTCAAAGAGGCCCTGCCTCAGGCTTCCATCCTCAAATTAGGTCTAACCAATCCTTTGCCTTCAGGCTTAATTAAAGAATTCGCAGCCAAAGTCAACAAGCTCTATGTCATTGAAGAATTAGAGCCCTATCTGGAAAAAGAAATTCGTCTTTTAGGCATCGATGTCATTGGCAAGGAACTTTTCCCGCCTTATGGAGAACTCACCGTTCGAATGATTTCGGAAAAGGTTACGGGCCAAAATGGAATACCCCTCGCCAAACCCTTTGACTCCCCATTTAGACCCCCGGTCATGTGCCCAGGCTGCCCACATCGCGGAATGTTCTACACCTTTAAGCAACTCAAACTTGTTGTTTCTGGCGATATTGGCTGTTATACCCTGGGAACCATGGCTCCCCTCGAGGCCATGGATACTTGTATCTGCATGGGTGCCTCGATATCTGGAGCTTTAGGAATGGAGAAAGCTCATCCAGAAATGGCGGAAAAGATGGTTGCTGTCATCGGAGATTCCACCTTCCTCCATTCAGGTGTTACTGGTCTGATGGATGTGGTTTATAATGGGGGACACACGACCACCGTAATTCTGGATAATTCCATTACAGCCATGACAGGCCACCAAGAAAACCCGTCTACAGGCAAGACTCTCATGGGGCAACCAGCTCCTCAAGTCGACTTTGTTGCCTTGTGCAAGGCTTTGGGCGTAAAACGGGTTACCGAAGTTGATCCCTTTGACCTAGCAAACGTTAAAGAAGTTATCAAGACCGAAATAGCAGCCCCTGAACCCTCGGTGATTATTGCCAGACGGCCTTGTGCACTGATTATCAAAAATACGGAAAAACCTCTTCAAGTCCAAGACTGCACAGGCTGCAAAATGTGCTTGAAACTTGGTTGCCCAGCGCTCTCCTTTGACGAAGAAAACAAGACAGCCCTAGTAGACCAAGCCCTATGCACAGGGTGTGGCCTATGTATAAACGTCTGTAAATTTGATGCCTTGAGAAAGGCTGGTGATGCTTAATGTCTAAGATAATTAATGTTTTACTCGTCGGAGTAGGAGGACAAGGGACTATTCTAGCCTCCAAAATTTTAACCCATGTCGCACTAGCCGAAGGTTACCAGGTTAAAATGTCTGAGATCCACGGTATGGCCCAACGAGGTGGATCAGTAGTTACTCAAGTTCGCATGGGGGAAGACGTTTACTCTCCGGTTATTGAACCAGGAGAAGCCGACTTTTTGATCGCCTTTGAACAATTGGAAGCCTATCGTTGGTCTCACTACTTGAAAAAAGATGGGGTCTTAATTGTTAACACTCAAAAGATAGTACCTTTACCTGTACTCATCGGATCTGCAACTTATCCAGAGACTATCCTTGTCGATCTCAAAGGTCGAGTTGAGCGTTTTGTCGAATTGGACGGACTAAAACTAGCTTCCGACGCTGGCAATGCCAAAGCCACAAATGTTGTGTTAATGGGTGTCCTCTCTCAGTATATGGATTTCCCAGAGGATGCCTGGCAAAGTGCCCTTGTAGAAAAAATCCCAGCCAAGCTGCTGGAATTGAATAAAAGAGCCTTTGCTTCTGGGGTTGCCCTAGTAAAGTAATTCGTAACTTATTTGACATCTCAATTTCCGACATACTATTTTAAAGTTATACTAAATAAGGTCGTTGCGTACTTTTGCGCGACGACCTTTTGCTTGGAATATGGTATTGTTCTAGTAATAGCCAGGGTATATAATAATAATATTAAATAACTGATTATTCTGAATTAGGGAGGCTGGCAAGTGATTTATCCATCACTCGATTTTCCACCCTTTAATACTTTATCTGACGAGGTTATAGCGGATTTAATGCCAAAGCTCATTCTCAAAACCTATGCTAAAGATACCTTCATCTTTACTAAAGGCCAACCATCGATCGGCTTTTTGCTAATTATTATAGCCGGTACCGCAGGAATAATTGCAGAAGGTGATAACCCTAGCTCCAATGTGCTATCCTTACGCTACGCAGGAGATCTTTTTGGAGAATCTATATTGACTGGTAAAACTTACCCTGCATCTGTAAAGGCTGTAGAAGAATTGACGTGCTATTTATTGAAAAAGGAGATCTTCGAGGATTTACTTCAAACCCAGAACAACTTTGCTGGTTTTTTCAGTAATATTTTAACTCAACGTCTTCGAGATATGTACGACCAAATGGTCCAAGAGCAACCGTTTGACTCTTACGGACATAGCTCTGAACCCTTTAAACATCGACTTAAAGATATTATGTCAACACCAGTTATGACTTGTTCCCCTTCAACACCGATCAGTCAAGTTGCTAGAATTTTTTCGCAGCAACATATTAGCACTATCGTAATTATAGGGACAACCGGGAAACTTTTGGGCTTAGTCAGTGAAAGAGATTTAATTAATAAAGTCCTAGCTTTAGATTGTAATCCTGCCATTGTATTTGCCTCAGACATTATGGATAAGACTCCCCCCACCTTACCACCCGATGCATTTTTTTATGAGGCGTTATTAACGATGATTAAGCGCCATGACAAGTATATCTTAATAGCCGAAAATGGATTTCCTCTTGGGGTTATCACAATGGGAGACCTTACGCGGTTGCGAAAAACCAGTACTCTGAGCATTGTCAGCAGAATTGAATCAGCTAAAACCACTACCGAACTTAGTCATGCTGCTAAACTTATCCAGAAGGTTACTGTTAATATGGTGTCGGATAAGGCTTCTGCTAATGAGATCTGCGAGGTTGTTTCAGAACTCAATGACCTTATTACCCGTCGCCTCTTAGTTTTAGCCGAAGAAGCGCTAGAAAAATGCGGTTTAGGCTTACCCCCACTTGATTACTGCTGGTTAACCTTGGGAAGCGGTGGGCGCAAAGAACAGACTCTCTCTTCTGATCAAGACAACGCCCTTATCTATGCCGAACCACCACTAGATCAAGAACAAGCAATCAAAGAGTATTTCCTCACTTTAGCGAATTTTGTCGTTAATGGACTTGAAGAAGCTGGCTTTCCCAAGTGCCAACATAACATCATGGCCAGTAACCCAGATTGGTGTCAATCTCTACAGGCTTGGAAAACTTCTGGTGACAGTTGGATTTTCACACCTACGGAGGATTCCTTTCGGAAATTTACAATTTTCTTGGATTTCCGAGCGGTTTATGGACAGGAAAAACTGGCCCAAGAATTACGGGATTTCGCCCATCGTCTTTTCCGCTTAGCCCCCTCGATTCTTCACCATATGGCTAAAGATGATCTTCAAACCAGAGTACCATTAGGGCTCTTCAAGCAAATTATTTTAGACAAAAAGCAAGGACATAAGGATGAGGTCGATATCAAGGGTTCCGCCTGTGTTCATATTGTTGACTGCATACGTATTTTTGCAATGCGTGAAGGCATTCTTGATACCTCAACTCTGGCTAGATTAAATAAACTCGTCTCACTCGAGGCAATATCTGCCGATGATGCTGAGTATTATGAAGCTGCTTACCTTTCTCTAATGATGTTTCGGATCCGGGGAAACTTGCAGAAGTTGAGTCAAGGACTTGTTCCAGATAACTACCTTAAACCAAGTGACCTAAGCAAAAGACAACGCACAGTACTACGCGAGAGTCTTATCGCGATAGACCGCTTGCAGACATTTACCGGTTCTAGCTTTAGGGTGGAAGGCTATCTGTAATATCGATGCTCGAAGCACGATGCACGAAACACTTATCACCTTCGAGCTTCAAACTACAGCTTCTGAAGTAGCCCGAATTGCTGATTTTGATTTTTAGCTTCTGACATCCGACTACTGGATTCTGACCTCTAGCCTCTAATCTCTGGCATCTGTCTTCTGGTCTCTGTTTTCAGGCATCTGGTATCTAATTTAGGAGGAAATGTATCTTGTTTACAATTTTGCTTAAACTAGTTAAAAAGAGCCCCATGGACCCCTATCTACTCAGCTCACCGGGATTAAACAGCTTGCATGATAAGGTTACCATCTTAAGACACCAAACTTGGCCGGAATATCGCTTAGATAGTAGTCGGTTCGTAGTTTTCGATACCGAAACAACCGGTTTTTGTTATAATAAAAAGGACGAGATCATCTCCGTAGGTGCCGTAGCCATTGAAAACGGCCTAATCACCGAATCTTGTTTCTCAGAATTTGTTAACCCCAATCGCTCTATTCCGACAATTGCTACAGAGATTACTGGAATTACCGATGAAATGGTTGCTGATAGCTCAGATGTCTTAACTGTATTAGACAAATTTTTAGAATTCAAAGGGCTTTCCCCCTTAATCGCTCATACTGCGTCTTTTGATTTAAACTTTATTAATATAAAACTTCGTAGATATTGTGGTCATAGGCTTAATACACCCACTATCGACACTCTTCTACTGGCAAAATTACTTTTTCCTAGCGAGGAAAACCTTCGTTCTCTGGATTCTTTAGCTAAATATTACAATATTGACCCTATAGGAAGGCACACTGCCCTTGGGGATGCCCTTATTACCGCCCAAATTTACACAAAAATGCTGGACAGTTTATACAAGTTGGGAATAGAGACTACTTATCAGCTGGCCAATCATCTAATGTTTAAACATTTAATCTAAGAAAATAGTAAATAGTTTAAGAACCACGATAATTAAGAGCCTTCAACTTTGAAGGCTCTTTTAATTGATCAAAATTCTTAATTTTATCCACGTTCAAGGCACCCACTTAGATTAGTGGGTGTTGCTTATTCACTCTAATCATAATCAGACAACATACTTACCCTCTGCAATGACTGCAGCGGCAATCTCTTGTCTTAAGGCAATAACATTCCGCGGAGTATAAACCACTAATTTCTTAAGGTCTAAAACTAACGCCTCAAGAGTTTCAGCATCTGCTAGAGCGGATAAGCTTTCCTTAGCAATAAGCTCTAACTTGCCGATTTGAGAATATATGAAAGCATCAGTCAGATCGTTTTTAAGCTTAACTCCAGCTTCACCATGCTTAGCTAGGGCTTTCTGTGCTCTTAACCAAACACTTTCCATAGCAAAGGCTCCCATCGCCAAGTCAGCCAGTCGGCCTAAAATCTCTTGCTGCTTGAGCAGGGTATCTCCATACTTATCGAGTCCCGCTCCAAAAATGTAAAGAAAGATATCTTTAGCCGCCTGGACCAGATCTCTTGTTCCCTCTCGAGTTATTATACCAGAGTTGAGTTGTTCCTTTAGCTTCTCTAAGGCTTGTTTAAGATCTAAATCCCCTTTAGCTACCCGACGCAAGATTGTCGTCGGGATCAAAATACGATTAATTTCATTCGTTCCTTCAAAAATCCGATAAATGCGGGCATCTCTATACAGTCTTTCAATCGGATATTCCGAGATATAGCCATACCCGCCGTGAATTTGCACGCCTTCATCAACAACGTAGGCTAAGGCTTCTGTGGCAAACACTTTGTTCATGGAGCATTCTAAGGCATATTCTTCAATCCCTTTGGCAGCTAATTGCCCTCCATCTGCACCAGAAATGTCCATACTATGTAAAATGTTTTCCAATAAACCTCCAGTCCGATAAACCATGCTTTCTATCGCATAAGTCCTGATCGCCATTTCGGCTAATTTCTCTTTAATCAGTCCGAAGTTGGCGATCGGGGTTTTAAACTGTTGGCGTTCGTTAGCATAAGTTGTTGACAGTTCCAAAGCGAACTTAGCATGGCCCACGGAGTTTGCCGCCAGCTTTTGACGACCCATATTTAAAACATTAAAGGCCACGACATGCCCTCGTCCAATTTCGAACAAGAGGTTTCCCACTGGCACTTTGACATCTTCAAAGACTACAGCCCGGGTAGAGGAGCCTTTGATCCCCATTTTCTTTTCTTCAGCGCCAGTAGACAGCCCGTCTGAGTTGCCATCAACGATAAAAGCGGTAAATTTTTCTCCGTCGATTTTGGCATAGACAATAAAGACATCCGCCATTCCAGCAGTGGTGATAAACTGTTTGCTGCCGTTCAAGATATAAAATTGGCCATCAGCACTGAGTACGGCTTTCGTTTTAGCTGCTAAGGCATCTGAGCCAGCTCCTGGTTCTGTCAATGCATAAGCACCGATTTTTTCACCGCTAGCAAGGCCCGGCAAATATTTTTTCTTTTGCTCAGCATTACCAAAAAAGACGATCGGTAGACTGCCTATCCCAGTTTGGCCACCTTGGGTCATGGCAAACGAACCCGAGCGACCAAATCCTTCAGCAATCAGAGTTGAACTGATTTTGTCTAGGTCCATACCTTCATATTCCTCTGGGATATCTGCGCTCAAAAGACCTAGTTCCCCAGCAGCTTCCAAAAGTTCACGAATTAGACCTTCCTTTTTTGCCTCTAGATCATCCATGCTAGCTAAAACTCTGTCTGTGACAAAGTCGTTGACCATTTTGGCTATCATTCTGTGTTCTTCGGTAAAATCTTCAGGGGTAAAAATATCTTGAGGATCCGTAGGGCTAAGTAAAAAACTTCCCCCTTTAGGTAAATTCATGATTTTCACCTCGCTTGTGTTCATTAAACGCCGAAATGTACTGCATACAACTGAAAGTTATACTTTCTGCCTAGTAAAAAGACGGGAAATCTCAAAAAACAGAGACGTCCCCGTCTTCGATGCGCGATGCACGAACTTTGTCACTCTATACTCGTAGTTAGAATTCAAAGGTGCGATATTTAACATTTGACGTTCATGCTTGATGTAAAACTGCCCACCTAAATCTCTCGCTCTGATCTCTGGCTTCTGACCACTGACCTCTGGAATCATTTATCCGTATAATTAGGTTTGCGTTTTTCTACAAATGCAGACATGCCCTCTTTACGGTCATCACTGGCAAAGGTCAAAATGAAATTTTGAATTTCTAAGGTTAAGGCTGAAGTAAGATCGAGGTTCATCCCAATGTTAATCGAGGACTTCGCCATTTTCATAGCAACCGCAGGCTTTGAAGCAAGTTTTTTAGCAAGTTTTACTGCTTCTTCCATAAGAGAACTCAAGGGAACAACCTTATTGACTAAACCAATATTTAGAGCAGTATTAGCATCTATGATTTCCCCAAGGAAAATCAGTTCTTTTGCTTTGGCGGTACCTATCAAGCGAGGTAAGCGCTGGGTACCTCCTGCTCCGGGAATGATACCAAGATTAATCTCGGGTTGACCAAACTTCGCAGTATCTGAAGCAATCCGAAAATCACAAGCAAGGGTTAGTTCTGTACCGCCGCCTAGACATAAACCGTTGATAGCAGCAATAACTGGTTTTCCAAGACTCTCAATTTTCGTTAAGGCAACAAAGGGATTTTGGCAGAAGGTATGACCTTCCACAGGAGTTAAATTGACCATTTCTGTAATGTCTGCACCCGCTGCCAGAGCTTTTTCTCCGGCACCAGTAATAATAACCGCTTTGACAGAAGGATCAGCTTGGATGTCGTCTATGGCCTGAATCAACTCCTGAAACACTTGGCTACCCAAGGGATTCATGGGAGGCCTATTTAAGGTTATGGTCGCTATTCCATCTTCCTTCGTGAGAATAATTACTTCATATGCCACGGGCATACCCCTTTCTTCAAGAAGCTTGTCTATTGGCAAGCTTCTTTTTAAGGCTAAGTCCGGATACTTCTCGACTTTGTTCGAAAACCAGCTGAGAGTTCCTTTATCGAACTAAAACTTGGCACTTGTGATTAATACTTATAGAAACCTTCACCGCTTTTTTTCCCGAGCTTACCTGCCCGAACCATTTGCTTGATAATTTGAGGTGCGCCATATTGGCTATCCCTAAACTCATCGGCAAAATATTCCATGACAGCATGGTTGATATCAACACCGGTAAAATCCATTAATTCAAAAGGACCCATAGGATAGTTAAGTCCTAATTTAATCGCTGTATCAATATCCTCAACTGAAGCTACTCCTTCTTGTAAGAGACGGGCTGCCTCCACATTCTGCGGAATCATGATCCTGTTTACTATGAATCCCGGCGAATCCTTTTTAACTTCTACCGTTGTTTTGCCAAAGGCCCTTGCTAATTCTGTAGCCGTAGCAATCGTTTCATCAGAACTCTTAATGCCACGAATAATTTCACAGAGCCGCATAATTTGGGCTGGGTTGAAAAAGTGCATGCCGCAAACTTTATCCGGACGGCTTGTTGTGGCGGCTATTTCCGTGATAGACATCGAAGAAGTGTTGGTTGATAAAATAACTTCAGGACGACAGATCCGATCAAGGGCCTGGAAAACTTCTCTCTTAAGATCCATTTTTTCAAGAACAACCTCAATCACAAAGTCGGCAGAAGCCAGATCTTCGAGCTCTGTAGTAGCTTTTATTCTAGCCAAGGTTGCCTGGCGTGCATCTTCCGTCATTTTGCCTTTTTCCACTGAACGAGACATAAGCCTATCCATGTTTTTTATGGACCGATCGATAAAAGCCATGTCAATGTCCCTGAGGATAACATCATAGCCCGACATAGCCGCTAAATGTGCTATACCTGTACCCATTGTTCCAGCGCCTACTACACCAATTGTTTTGATGTTCATTAATAATTCCTCCTCAAAAATTAGATTATTGAGATCTTTAACATCCCCTTAAGAGACCTTGATAACTAAGGCTGCACCAGTGTCGCCGGCGGCGCATCCTGTGAATAGACCATAGCCACCGCCTAGAATAACCAGTTCTTCAATCATTTCCATTATTGTCCGCCCGGCAGTAGGTGCCTGGGGATGCCCATAAACAAGTGAACAGCCGTAATTATTCATCGTCATAACATCAAGACCCATTTCGTTAGCCATGTACAAATCATTGGCCGTAAATGGATTATGCGATTTGATTGCTTTTATGTCCTTGATATCGATACCAGCATTTTTCAAAGCCATTCTTGAGGCAGGCACTACCGCCATCGCCATATGATCCTGTTCGGCACGAGCATAGCCATAGGACATGATTTGGATTTCGATGTTCTTATCGGTACTTAGTTTTAGAGCTTTCTCTCTGGTGGTTACAATAAGTCCACAATTACCATCAGCCGGATGGGTTTGGGCGCCAAATGAGTGTACCCCGCCTGGAATAACCGGTTTCATTGGCGTCAAGCTCTCAAGAGTTGTGGGAGTAATACCTTCATCTGCTTCAACTATTCCCATTTTCTTTTTACTTATTTGATATTCCGCTGGAATCATATAACGTTTTTGGAACGCCCGATCATTAGCCAATGCATCCTGATATTGCTCGTAACGCCTAGCCGTAACTCGATCAACATCTTCCTTGGTAATTCCACCAGCCTTTTTGACCACATTCTCGGCAGTCTGAATCATGGCAACCCCTTTAAAAGGACCTCCGTTAAAATTATCCATAACCCAGCTTTCCGAAATCATTTCGCCACCAGGGCCTTTTGGATTAGGCCAGACTGTTAGAGGACCATTGGAACAACGGTCTGTAAGCAAGCAAAATGAAGTTTCGTAAAGACCTGTCTCAATACCTGTAGCGGCTTGGTTAAGAACAGTCGTGGAAGTAGAGCAGGCCTGAGTAATATGCATGCCAGAAATATCAGGTGTTCCCATTAGAGTGGCCGCCCAAGGGGCATCATAAAAAGTATGAATTTGTCCAATGGTTTTCCCAAAAACAAGGTACTCAAATATCTTCGGATCAATTTCTTTCGTAGCCAGCCATTTTTTGGCTGTTGACCCTGCTAGTTCAACAGCATGTTCATTTTGCAGACTCCCCTGCCAACGAGCAAAGGGTGTACTGTAGTAACCACCATACGGAATATACGCTTTTGAATACATTCGATTCCCCTCCATCATCCATTCATTATTTCTAATGGGTTATTATTATTAATCCTTTGTCATTTCAATTAGCTTTGTCTTCCTTTAGAATTCCTCTCTGTATCTATCCCCTCCTCTTTGTATTTAATTAAGATTGTGGGTTTCAAGAATATACCTTCTACTCATCAGTTTAGATGTAGAAATAGAAAAATATTCCAAATGTAAGAGCGGTTAACCCTATGTTCCAATCTTCCGAATATTCGTTTTAATAATAAGTTTATTATATACTATTATCGACTATAGTACAATTAGAAAATAGAAGTCAGAAGATCCCGTTTTTGCTTGGGAGCTTCCTTCAACGCTCAATCTTAAGTTCCGGATAGCCTTGGCATAAAATCTGCTCCAACTTACTTGACATCAGTTTAGTGATCGAGATCTCGAAAATCTATAACACGTTTAGCTTTACCTTCACTACGTTCCAAGGTCTTAGGAGCAACAACTTTGATACGGGCACTGAGGCCTAGTATTTGGTGTAATTCGGAACCGGTCTCTTCTTGCACCTTTTCCATAGCCTCAGCGCCTTGCGCGAATAATTCTTTTGTACATTCCACTTGGACTTCCAGATCATCCATATAGGTGGATCCGCGGTCCACAACAATAACATATTGGGGTTCAAGTCCCTTAATGGTTAAGATCACATTCTCGATCTGAGAAGGAAAAACGTTGACTCCTCTAATAATTAACATATCGTCTGTTCGTCCGGAGATACGTTTCATGCGAGCTGTGGTTCGTCCGCAGGCACAGATATCCGTATCAATGATGGTACGATCTCTGGTTCTAAAGCGCAAGATTGGGAAGCCTTCTTTAGTGAGAGAGGTAATCACCATTTCCCCTTGACTACCCTGTGGGCAAGATTCTCCAGTATCAGGATCAACGGTTTCTACTAAGAAGTGGTCTTCACAGATATGTAAGCCGTTATGATAAGGACATTCTGATGATACTCCGGGACCAATCATTTCAGTGAGTCCGTAACAGTCATAGGCTTCTAAGTTGAGTTTTTCTTCGATTTTACGTTTCATTTCTATAGTCCAAGGTTCAGCTCCGAAAAATCCTACTCTGAGCTTAAGATCCCGAACAGGATCAACACCGAGCTCTTTGGCTTGTTCAGCAAGTACTAAGGCATAGGATGGAGTACAAGTGACAACTGTTGCTCCAAGATCTTGCCAGAGCATAACTTGACGTTTACTGAGTCCACCAGATACCGGAACAACAGCTGCACCTACACGCTCAGCTCCATAGTGAAAACCTAGTCCGCCAGTAAAGAGGCCATAGCCATAATTATTGTGAACAATATCAGCATCTGTTACCCCCGCTGAAGTATATACGCGCGCCATTAGTTCAGCCCAAGTGTCTAAGTCTTTGGCTGTATAACCAACGACAACCGGTTTGCCAGTTGTGCCGCTCGAAGCATGCATGCGGACGATTCTGTCCATGGGTTCTGCAAACATTTCAAAGGGATAATTGTCGCGAAGGTCATATTTTGTAGTAAAGGGTAGTTTATTTACGTCTTTTAAACTTTTAATATCTTGGGGTTTGACACCTAGTTCGTCCATTTTCTCCTTATAGAATGGAATTCTACTGTAACATCGTTCGACTGTTTTTTTGAGCCTTTCGAGTTGTAACTTTTCAAGTTTGGATCGCGGCATGGTTTCATGTTCTCGATCCCAAATTAAACATTGTTTAGCACCAAGTTCAGGTCTTCTCACCCTCATTAAGGGACCCTCCTTATTTAGCATTATCACTTACCTAGGTTCACTAATTGGTTCCAAAATTTTGTGACCTCTCAATTATCTTAGTCATAATATATCAAATATTCACGCAATTATATTGTTTGAGCAAATCAACTGTTCATTTTAAAGGTTTTACGATGGAAAACTGCCGTTGAATGGGTTTTAACCCAAGTGGCAGTGGACGTAATTTGACTGTGAACGGTTTTCTGGACCCTAAAGCGACTACCTGAGCACTTGGCAGGACTTTACAACTCAGTATTATTTGATAAAATTAATATACCATTCTAAATTTTCTGATAATTGTCCACATGAAAGGAGGTGTATCTATGTTAGGGTTAACTGACCCAGGAGTAATAGCTGCTTATCTCTTATCAATCGGCAGTGCCCTTCTTTGTGTAGTATATGGAGTAATGAACTGGGAAAAGGATTAAGAAGCCTATGTATAGAAGGAGGGGATTTAATCAATGGGCGTTTTTTATACCATTCTGGCTATCTACGTAGTGATCGTTGCATTCCTAGGTTATCTAGGGTATAAACATACTAAATCTTCGAAGGATTATATGGTGGCAGGTGGAAATATTCACCCTTATGTCATGGGAATGGCTTATGGGGCAACCTTTATCTCTACCTCGGCCATTGTAGGATTTGGTGGGGCTGCTGGTTTTTTTGGAATGAGTATGTTATGGCTAACCGTCGCCAATATTTTTGTAGGAATATTTATTGCCTTTGTTTTCTTTGGCAAAAAGACGCGTGCTCTGGGGCAGAAATACGGAGCCTTTACTTTTCCTCACCTCTTAGGATCACATTATGAATCTATCTTTATTCGCCGTTGGTCAGCAGCACTCATGAGTATCGTCTTACCCATTTACGCTGCCGCAGTGATGATCGGTGGTGCAAGATTCTTAGAACAAACCTTAAAGATGGACTATACTACCGCACTCTGGGTTCTCTCTCTCGCAGTTTTAGCTTATGTCTTTTTTGGTGGCCTCAGAGGAGTTGTTTATACAGATGCCTTCCAGGGCACTTTGATGTTCATTATGATGTTCCTGCTAATCATTTTAACCTATAAGATGTTAGGTGGAGTCTCTGCCGCCCACGCTAAGTTAAACGCAATGAATAGTTTAGTCCCTGCGGCGCTAGCTAAACAGGGCATGGTCGGCTTTGCCTCAATGCCTAAGTTTCTATCTCAAAACTGGTGGTTTGTCATATCAACCTTAGTTCTTGGGGTTGGAATTGGTGTTTTAGCTCAACCTCAACTCATCGTTCGCTATATGACCGTTAAATCTGGCAAAGAATTAAATAGAGCCTTAGCTTTTGGTGGGGTATTTATTCTTTTCATGACCGGTGTCGCCTTTACAGTAGGTGCTCTTTCAAATGTTTACTTTTATGAAACAACCAAAAAAGTTTCTATGATGGCTTCTGCCGTCGGAGGTGCTCCTCCTAACACGGATAAAGTCATCCCCTTGTTTCTAACTCAAGCTTTTCCCTCCTGGATTTATTACTTCTTCTTGCTAGGGCTTCTGGCTGCAGCTATGTCGACCTTGAGCGGCCAGTTCCACTTTATCTCAACCTCAATCAGTTATGACCTGCTTGGCAAAACCAGTAAAGACGATTCCGGCAAAACAATCTGGTTAGCCCGGATGGGTTTGATTGTCGGTTTTGTGATTACCGTCTTTGTGTCCTTTCAATTACCGGGAAGCATTATTGCTATTGGAACTTCAATCTTCTTCGGTCTTTGCGCTGCTGCATTCCTTCCCATGTATATAGGAGCACTTTGGTGGCAGCGTTCTTCAAGATCCGGTGCGCTATGGAGTATGATAGCAGGATCCCTTATTTATCTCTTTATGTGTATCTTTGTCAATGCTAAGGAATCGGCAATCTTTGGCTTGACTAAAGCCCTTTTCGGAACAGTCTCTCTAGCTGGAACTGGCTCCTTAAGTTATATCGATCCACTGATAGTAGCTCTACCTGCCAGTGCTGTGATTTTCATTATCGTGACTTTATTAACTGAACCTATGAGTAATGTTAGAACCAATGCCATAAAACAGTAAACTCGTAGAACCCACCCCCACTTATAGAAGCTTGTAAAAGCTTGTAAAAGCTTGTAGAAAGTGGGGGGCTTACGAGTGGATAAATGACGAACAAGTTTTAGTTTTGGCGGAAAACGCACGCGCGTTCTTCCGTCTATTTTTTATTTCCCAGGCGCTCGAAAAATGCTTGAAGTAAAGATTGGACTTGTCCCTCTTGCAAAAATCGGGTATCCGACATGTCGGCCTCAAAGACCATACCAGGTAAACCGGTCAGTTCAGTAATTTGTTTTCTTTTGTCATAAAGACCAAAAGAGTTGGGCTTACAACTACGATTAGAGAACAAGACAAAGCCGTCACAGTTGTAATGTTTTATGAAATCTAATTTTAGTTTAACTCGATAGTCAAAACCTCGGTTGACAAATGACTCTGAATATACTTCTGCTAACGTTTGCAGCGGATGAGCGAGGTCAAACTTCATAGCCCAGGAATGGGTATACTGGGATGCAACCACCAGTGCATTATTGGCAGCAAACATATCTGAGAACCAACGCAAGCGTGGCCAGACTGGAATATGATCAAAGTAAATTTTATACTGTTCATTAGGAATCGCATAGATTTTTTTCTCCACTCGTTCCTCTAGCTCCTGTTTTAATTGGCGATAATAGTCAACGGCCATTTGAGTACCACGCCAGGTGACAATCGGAGCCATATGAAAACAAGCATCAAAAAAACCGAACGGGGCGGGTTTCAAAGCTGCCATTTCCAAGCAGTCATTCCAGAGTTGGCAAGCTTCATTGGATAGCTTCAACACTTCCTGGAGCCGGTCGAAATCAAAACGACGCTTTGTATTAACCTCAAGAAATTCAATCATCTCCTGAAGCTGATGAATAACATAGTTTTTACTATGGTCAGATACTCCGTTTTCAATCAGGGGCGAATCCAGCAAAAAATAAGGTGCCTTATAAAAACGGCCGGCTGCTTCAAACCACTTGGGTAAACTGCCACACTGGGTATTACAGCTCAGAAGCAAATCCGGAGACAGGATTTGTCCTACCAAATGCTCAGAAGTGTAAGCATCACCTAGGCCGCATCTGGCATAGCCGCATAGGTCTTGAAAGTAACCCTTGCTTTCCGCTGCCTCGGAGAGTTTATCGGCCACTTTCCGAGCAGCAGCCAAGGCTCCAAAATTCTCTGGATAATAAGGGAAAAGATCCATTGCATAAACAATTTCGACTGGGAAAACTGCTGTCACCCAAACTACAGGTATACTCTCTCGGCGGCATTCCTCACCCCGAGCATAATATTTAGCCATTAATTCTTTCATAAGACCTGCTGTTTTGAAAGGCTCACTCAAATAAATCCCCCCCGATCATTTCTATAAAAGCTTCCAGTCTGGTCCTGATCTGACCTAAGGAAAGATTGGTAAACTCCGTCTCAATACGCATATTTGGAATTCCTGCTAAATCCAGAGCCACGCGCATATCATTATAATCATAATTCTCCGGTTCACAGAATTTAAGGTGGAGAAAGATCATTCCCTGAGCTTTGGACCTTTGCACTAAATCGATTAGGAACCGCCGCCGTTCGTATTCCGGATTATCATAGCCGCCAAAAGGAATCTTGCTGAGCTGACGATCCGCTAACGCTTCTAAAGGATCACCGTCTTCAACGGCGTCCGGTCCTAGATAACGGTTCCCAGTCAATAAGTCATCACCGACAACCACGCCTCCTGACTCTTCGATTAAATCCATAATCTCCGGTGGTTCCCAAACCCCACCTGAGATAACAAGTCTAACTTGGGAACCAGCCTGAACTGTAGCCTTAGCTAATCTTGGCTCCATATCCTTTATCAGATCACGCAAAAGTTGGCTATGATCCTCCTTATCCATATACATCGCAGCTTTGATTATGGTATAAGCTTTACGTGAAGTTATCAGTTCCGGATGACTGGTATGGATTTCAAACATCTGGCGTAATAATTTACGATTCTCGTTAAATATTCGAATTGAGGCCTGTATTTTTTCATTCGTAATAACTTCTCCGGTCTGTTGTTCAAGATTAGTTTTTAAACGAGCCAATTCTTCAGTGAGATATTTTCGGGCGCTGGGACGGTTCACCTGTCTAGGCATTAAGAAGTTTTCAATATAGGGAGTTTTGCAAGTTTTACGCCAAATACCCACCATCATTCTAGTTGTGTCACAGGTATGAGGAATTAGAATACCGTCCAGAAAATCAAGGTCCCCACGCAAACCCATCTCCAGTGAGCTGCGCATAAGTGAACAAGCCCACACTTGGAGATGAGTATCGGCTAAACGAATATTACTGTTAGAACCTAGAATACCTACCGGAAAAGCCCCCGCAGCGTGTATTAACTCTTCAGGCACATCAGACAGCAGCCAGCCAATAACCTTTTGGCCTCGTGCCTTCCGCCTAAGGGCTTCATCATATGGAGAAGCTACCGCGGCAGCAAATTGATTAAAATAATTCTCAATACTCATTATTTGCCTCCCCTTATATACTCCTAATTATTCAAAACTACCGATGACTTAGGATATGAATAGTAGCTATCACCTCCAAATACTAAAAAATAGCAACAAAAAAAGACTATATATCGATACCCTATTGGGACGAAAACCGTAGCCTTTCGCGTTACCACCCAACTTGACCAATTAATGGTCCACTCAGTAGGTACAGAATAATTTGTTGTTCACAATGAAAGAGGGTAAAAAAATAAACTTCTCGACCCCGTAGGGACGAGAAGTATTTCTCGCGTTACCACCCAACTTGACTTCGAAGAAGTCCTCTCTCAAAGGTGCCGAAACAAACTCCGATACCTCCTTCACCTAACGGGGAAGAACCGTCCAATCCTACTTGGCGAACCGTTCAGATGGCAACTCCGGAGCGAACTTCAATTACTGTCACCTATAGAAGAGCTTTCAGTCAGCGACCCTTCCTCCCTGAAAATTAACGTGTAATTTACTTTTCTCCATCATAGTCTTTGCAGATGTTTATTCAATTGACTATATGGTATTAGATTATGAGCTTTGTGTTAATACACATTTTCAAACTTTTGGCAAAAAAACCAAATTGTCGGTCAAGTAGTTACCGTACAATAATCGGTTCCCTTGGCGACAAGGTCAGGTAGCGAGCACCTTCGTCTCCCTCAACGACAACAGTATCCTCAATTCCTACTGCCCCTAAACCTGGGAAAACGAACTTAGGCTCGATTGCCACAACCATTCCAGAGACTAACACCTCTTTGGCACCCCGGCTAATTGTTGGTAACTCATCGAGTTCCAGCCCAATTCCATGCCCGATAAAAGCAACACGTGCTTGACCAAAACCCATAAAGTTTTGTTCATACGGTGTATTTTCTTTGACCCAAGTCATAATTTCAGCATAGATTTCCCCTGCGATCCTTCCTGGTATCATAGCTTTACGCAATCTTTCTTCTACCTCTAAAATGATTTCATGCGCTGCAAGTAGTTCCGGAGACATATTACCATAAGCCATGAGCCGAGTCTGATCTGTTTGATAACCATTGACTACTGTAACAAAATCCAGAATAATTGACTCCCCTTCTTGGATAATAGCCTTAGAAGGTCCTTGGGGGAAAGCAATCGATGCTCCCTTGCCAACGATTGGACCGTCAAAACATCCTGGAACCGTAGCCCTCGAACCAGAAAATATCGCACCAAAGTGAAATTCAGAATTAAAGCCGCGCACCCGTGAATATCCTTCATGACCTGCAGCCCGTGCTTTTTGCTCTAGGTGTGAGTCAAACTCAACTTCAGTTATCCCAGGGCGTAAAATTTCTTGAGCATAGGCCAATACTTGTGGATATACAAGAGCTGTTTCTTCTAAACGGGCTATTTCCCATGTAGATTTAGTAGCCCTTTGTAAACGAATAAATGGGGAAACATCAACAAAACGGATTTCCTGAAACGCTTTACGGTAGCGTTCATATTGGCTAACAGGTAAGACATCAAACTCTAGGCCCAATACTTTAGGCAAGGGTAAACTGGCCTCTTTAAGATAACCCGGGATTTTAGAAAGCCCCAAAAGTGGTATTACCCTCCAATCCGTTTCTTCTTCGGCTCTGGCTACATCACGATAGGCCATAACAAGTGGTTGCCCAACCTGGGGAATATAAATATGAATATTTTGAGCTGTTCCACTATAATACAAAGTATCAGCCCTCTGTACTAATAATGCCCCATCGAACCCTTCCCTTTGCAACGTTTCCTGTAAATTATTTACCCTTTGTTGTAATTCGGACTCCGGAACCTTCATTGTTTGCCTCCTCAACTAAAGCTATTAGCGCTTTCATTATAATAATACATCATTCTCCATCTGATCAAAGTTTTCCTGCATCTTCAACAAGCAATACAGCACCATAACCGATCTGCTTTATAGAAAAGAATTATTGTTTTTCATACAATGCTTTAGCAAAGAGTGCTGCGCCCAAGGCTCCGGCAATTTGGGTATCATATTTGGGTTTAAGGGCTTCTACTCCCAGGAGCCTTTCTAGCCGTTTAACTATACCGGCATTCTTGGCGATTCCACCGGTGATAGCAAAGTTTTTTTCCATTCCGTTACGCTCTAACAAATTGACTACCCGACGGGCCATGGCTAAGCAGTAGGCTGCTAGGACTTTTTCTTTAGACCATCCTTGCCGTAACAGCCCTGTAGCTTCTGTCTTAGCAAATACAACGCAGGTACTCGATACCGGTATGGGTTCTTCTTCAACATTTAGAGACATTTCTCCAACATCCTCGATAGAGACGGATAATAAGTTAGCGAATACTTCCATTCCACGTCCAGTTCCTGCGGCACATTTATCATTCATTAGGAAGGAGGTGACTTTTCCTTTTTCATCACAGTGGATGGCTTTACAGTCTTGCCCACCCATATCCAACAAAGTCCGTAGAGTGGGTCCATACATGAAGTTTGCTCCTCTAGTATGACAAGCAATTTCAGTAACAGTTTTATCGGCAAAAGGTACGTTTACCCTGCCATAACCCGTTCCTACGGTAAATTTAACCTCTTCTAAGGTTAGTCCAGTACCTTCCATTGCCCAGTTCATGGCATTCGTGGCGGAACTTAGGCTGTCCGATCCGGTCCGCATATTTGAATAGGCATACAACTCACCATCAACACAAATAACGGCCTGAGAACTAGTTGAACCGACATCTACACCTGCTGTGACTAATTTACCTGTCCAATCGATATCTGGGTTCTTCCAGTTATATTCTTTCCATCTCCAGTACTCTTTTTTATTATTCACAGTCTCACTCATACTTTGAACCTCCTCTCTTTTACCCTATTTCTACTGCATACAGTGCTGCTCCTAAGGCACTGATAAACTCGGGATATTCCGGAACGATGATAACTTTGGCCAAGTCTTCACTTAGGGATTGGACTAACCCTATATTTTTACCTGGGCCGCCGATGAGTGCTACGTCGTCGACGATCCCAACTCGGCGCACAATTGAGCTAACTCGGTTCGAGACTCCATCATGCACAGCTTTGGCAATATCCTCTATTGCGGTATTTTGATGGATTAATGAGACGACTTCTGATTCGGCGAATACGACGCACTGGGCGTTCATCGGGACTTTTTTGGTATGTTTCATAGACAGTGGACCCATTTCCTCTGCGGTAGTTTGCAAGGCTCTTGCCATGGATTCGACGAAAGATCCTGCTCCAGCAGCACATTTTTCATTGGTGGCAAAGTCGGATATTTTACCCTCTAGGGTAAGCTTAATCGCTCGGCCTTCTTCTGCTCCCAAGTCGATAATAGTGTTGACGGTTGGTACTACAAATCTGGCTCCTCGAGCGGCAGCTTCTACCTCTGTAACATAAGCTTGAGCAAATTTAATTTCACTGCGCCCTACACCCGTTGAGGCTAGTGCTGCTACATCCTTTGCCTTTAAACCGGCCTGTCCCAACGCATTAGTAAAGGCTTCTGTAGCCGCCTCGTTGATCTCAAAACCTGTTAAGGTCATGTATCTGCTAATGACTTCTCCATCTTTGAGTACCACTACTTTTGTGCTTCTGTTTCCACTATCAATTCCTACAGTAATCATTTTACTTAACTTACCTCCTTATATTTAGATGCCTGAGATCAAAAGTCAGATACGACTTGATCTATGTCCTTCTTGCTCCTGCTGATCTACTATCTTCCTTTATCGCCCCTAATAAAGCAACTGTTTTCATGATAGTGAGAGCCCCAAGGGGGGGTTAATAGTTCCTAGCATCTTATTATAGCCTTTTTTGAATTTGTCGGCACAACTTCTGGTATCAAAGGCACTTTTGTCCACCTAGTTAAATACTAGTTGTTATTCAACTGCTATCTCTGAAACACTACAAACTCGCGTTATTAAACGCGAGTTTGTTAGAAAATAAATTCTCGAAAGAGTGGCGTAGTGAATTCGTCAAGCTAAAGCTGAACATCGAGTCTTCGGTGACGAAAGCCTCCAGTGGAGGGTTTCGCCGAAGCCGCACGTCCCAAAAGGAACTCTTAGCGGCGAAGTCGGACTCTACCCCCACCGAAGCGGAGTACGAGGACCCACTCCCACTTGAAGAAGTGGGAGTCTTACGATTGGATAAATTTCTAGTAAGCTTAAATGGGAAATCCCTGGGTTCAGTCCATCTTACTGTCTCAAGACGACCTGAATAGTGGTGTTTAGGGACAAACAACCGATCTGATACCCTCACCGGAGCGTAAGAAATCTAAGCCCTCATTAATTTGGTCAAGTGTAAAGCGTTTAGTTACCATGGGTACTAATTGGATTTTTCCATTACGAACCAGCTCGATTGCTTTTGGATAATCTTGTAAAGAACAGCCTAAAGAACCCACAACTTCCATTTCTCGATACATAACCTTGCTAGCATTTAGTGACATCGGACTTGGCGGATAACCTACGATGACTAGGCGCCCGCCGTTTCGTACAAGATTAAAAGCAGTTTCCAGTGTTTTCGGATTGCCAATACATTCCATAGCAATATCTACTCCAGCGCCAACCGTCGCTTTCTTGACTGCTTTAACAAACGCTTTATCATCGGGATAATCTTTGGGATTAAAGATACCAACAGCACCTAAGTCTTTAGCCTTGTCCAATTTGAATTGCATAATATCAACAGCATAGACAGAGGCACCCGCAGCATTAGCAAGTTGGACAAGGTTTAAGCCAACCCCTCCACAACCAAAGACAAGTAAAGTATCACCAGGTTTCACACCGGACCGGTTTTTTACAGCATGGAAAGGTGTAGTAATAGCATCGGCAATAATAGCAGCTTCAATCAAAGGGATTTCATCTGGTAAATGAAAGAGATTATTTGCAGGAGCTTTGACATATTCTGCATAGCCACCATCTACATCGTTCCCAAACATCTTCATTTTTTCACAAGTATTGCCACGTCCTTGACGACAAGGGCCACATTCACCACAGGCCATAACCGCTGGCAATAAAACATGATCCCCGACTTTGAATGTTGTAACATCTGGGGCGACTTCAAACACAGTACCAGAGATCTCATGTCCTAAGATCAAGGGTGGCTTCTTAAAAGTAGGAGTACCATGGTCAATATAGCCTATATCTGTGTGACATAGTCCGCAGGCGGCAACCTTAACTAAAACTTCACCAGTTCCAATGACTGGCATTGGAACTTCCTCTACTTTAAGAGGCTGATTAGGACCATAAAATACAGCTGCTTTCATTATAAATACACCTCCAATTATTCATGGAAATATTCTTCCTTATATTGGATATCTACGATACCCTTTGGGCTTAGAGTGCATTAGGTAAACCTGTTGCTCACTGAGCTTCCCAGTAAATAATTCCAGCATTACTCCTAATCCGAACACGCTCTTGAACCCTTAGCCAACCCAAATGCCCTAGTGTTTCCGAAAGAGCTAACCAAGTGTGATATCGCCCGCCGCTAGGAAATAATTCGTTGGCTATAGAAAATGCACTCAAGCGTTGAGCACCTATAATTCGGAGGACTTGCTCACTTCGTTTAGCCATACGGTTAAATTGATGCTCAATTGCTTGGTCAACTGATAGGATCGGTTTGCCATGTCCTGGATAAGCTTTAGAAGCTCCAAGCAGGGCAATCTTTGTCATAGACTCCTGCAACCTTACCAAGCTCAAGTCTCTATCTTCCCCATAAATATTAAAGACTGGGTTTGGAGTAATTTGCTGCAGTAAGGTATCACCAGTGAACACTACGCCATTTTCTACAAGCTGAAAACAACAACTACCGGGTGTATGCCCAGGTGTATGAATTACCTTAATGGTCAGACCAAGAAGTTCTAAGTCAGTACTCTGTGACAAAGAGCGGATACAAAACACCGATAAGGGCTTAAACTCTCTCTCTGAGGCTACTACTTCACTTATCAAACTTGCTATCCGGCTCTTTTGGACACCGAGTTTTTCCAAAAAGGGAATGGCTGGCTCAGGGTCTTCAAAAAAAGGATTCTCTAAAGTACCGGTTAATTTATGTCTATCAGCGGGATGGACCCAAACCTGGGCACCTGAACGTTCCACAATTTGCGCTGCAAAGCTAAAATGGTCATAGTGCCCATGGGTTACCAAAATGTGTCGAATATCCTCCCAACTGACTTCAGCTTTTTTCAGAGTAGCTTCGAGTATATCCAACGCTTGAGGGGCATTTGGACCAGTATCTACTAGGATGGACTGATTATTTTCGAGTTTTATGAGGTAAGCGTTGGCCTTAAACCCAACACCTGGAATTGGTACCTTGTACTCATAGATCTGCATCCCATTGTTCTCCGTTTCGTTACCTTCAGTCTCCGTTTAGTACAGCGCCTCAATAATAGTAGCCATACCTTGCCCACCACCGATACAAAGTGTAACCATCCCATAGCGGCCATTACGTCGACGCAGTTCATAAAGAAGAGTCGTCATTAAACGAGCTCCGGTTGCTCCGATTGGATGTCCTAAGCCAATGGCACCACCATTGACATTCGTTTTCTCCATGTCAAGCCCAAGTTCCCGAATAACTGCCAATGATTGTGAAGCAAAAGCTTCATTCAATTCAATTAAGTCAATATCGGCTAAACTAAGCCCAGCTTGTTTTAAAGCTTTACGTACTGCTGGTATGGGACCAATTCCCATGATTTGCGGTGGTACTCCAACTGCTGCATCTGTAACAATTCTAGCCAGAGGCTTGATACCTAATTCCTTAGCTTTTTCAGCAGACATCAGTACCACTGCCGCAGCAGCATCATTACGGCCACAAGAATTACCTGCTGTAACGGATCCGCCTTTCTTAAACACTGGTTTTAAACTTGCTAGTTTTTCCAGCGTCGAAGCTCTTGGCCCTTCATCCGTATCAAAAATAACCGTGCCTTTTCGAGTCTTGATCTCAATAGGTAGAATTTCATCCTTGAAAACCCCTGAAGCTAAGGACCTTTGACATCTTTCCTGACTCTGGAAAGCGAACTTATCCTGATCCTCTCGCGAAACATTATATTTTTCGGCCACATTTTCAGCAGTATCACCCATCGAAACACTGCCATAAATCGAAGAAGGTTGCCCACCTGGGCCTGCTTCTGTCAAGGAATCAACTAATACCCCATCTCCAGCACCATACCCATAGCGCGCATTTTTAAGGTAAAAGGGTGCCCGACTCAAACTTTCGGTTCCCCCGGCCACAATCACTGCAGATCTTCCGGTCTGGATTTCTTGGGTTCCATTGCTGATAGCTTTTAAACTGGCAGCACATTGACAATGGACTGTATAGGCAGAGGCATCTTCCGTAATTCCCGCCAAAAGTGAACAAACGCGAGCGATATTTGCGGCTTCAGTCGTTTGACGCGACCAACCCATGATAGCTCCCTCTACTAAATCAGGACTTACACCTGCCCGAGCAACAGCCTCTTTTACGATAAGACCACCAAGTTCTTGGGGCGTAATGTCTTTAAGTGTTCCTCCGATATTACCAAGTGGCGTTCTTACGGCACTGACGATTACAACTTCTTGCAATTCTGGTCCCCCCCTTTTTATTAACTTAATATTCATATAGTGAACTCGTTCAAACAAAGTCGAGACTTCAGTGACGTAAGTCTCCAGTGGAGACTTACGCCGAAGGCGCAGTACCACAAACGGATACTTTCGCGCCGTAGGATGACTTACGCTGAAGGCGCTGGACCCTGAAAATACTTTAGCACTGTAGGATGGATTCAACCCCTTCGCCTTCGAGTGTTCGTATTGGGAAGGCGACTCGGCGAAACCAATCCTCAGCGGAATTGTAATCGTTTATGGCCGTGTTTCGGAATAAAATACTTAGCGATTAGGCGCGTCGCTTAGCGCATGATCATGCCACCCTCAATACAGAGAATCTGCCCAGTAATATAACTCGCATCTTGAGATGCCAAAAAGACAAAACCACCCGCCATTTCCTCCGTTTGCCCGAATCTGCCCATGGGTATTTTATCTAAATACTTAGCACTCAAGGTTGGATCTGTAGAAATTTTTTCCGTCATTTTTGTGACAGCAAACGGAGAAATCGCGTTAACCGTAACTCCGTATTTAGCTAATTCCCGTGCCGCAGATTTTGTCAAAGCATTTATTCCACCTTTAGCAGCTGCGTAATTCACTTGCCCGATCGTGCCTTGTAACCCAGCTGAAGAAGTCACATTGATGATTCGACCATAACCACGGGCTTTCATGTCTCCTGCTACAGCCTGCATGCAAAGGAACGTTCCTTTCAAGTGGATATTTATAACGTCATCCCACTGCTCTTCGCTCATTTTGAGCATCATAGCGGGTTTACTTAAACCAGCGTTATTGACTAAGATGTCAATTTGGCCCAGTTCCTCTTTAACTTTTTGAACCATTGCGAACACTGATTCTTTTTTCGCAACATCCACAGTAGCTACGCATGTTTTACGTCCAAGCGCTTCAATCTCTCGCACAACATCATCGTCACGAGTGATTGATCGACTAACTAGCGCCACATCTGCGCCCTCACTAGCAAAGGCCAAAGCAACAGCCTTGCCTATGCCATCCTTCGCACCTGTTACTAAGGCTACTTTTCCTGCAAGTTTCATCTCTTTTCCCCCATTAAATTATTTCACTTACCCTGCCAGACTGGTTTGCGTTTTTCCATAAAAGCGTTTAGCCCTTCTAAGGCATCCGCGCTAGGCATTAATTCATTCAGGTAAATATCATCAATAGCCTTTAGTCCCTCAACAAAGCCCTTATTCAGGCCGGCCTTGATGGCCTTTTTGGTGTACGCCAGCACTAATGGGCTCATTGTCATAAACTTCTGTAAAAATTGCTTCACGCCTTCGTCAAAGGAATCCACGGGTAGAACAGCGTTCACCAACCCCAACTTATCAGCCTTGGCGGCATCGAAGACCTCGCCTCCCAAAAGCAATTCCATAGCATGGGGCATAGAGGTTAATTTGGGAAGCATGTAGGCAGCTATGGGTGGAAATACTCCGACAGCTATTTCTGGTTGTCCGAACTTCGCCTTTTCCGAAGCTACGACCATATCACAGAAAAGCACCAGTTCATATCCTCCACCCAAAGCCGCACCATTAACAGCTGCCACAATAGGTTTATCGTTATTATACATATTATGGAATATGCTGTCGAAGACCTCAATCATTTTTGCCACCTTATCAGGTGTGTGATCCGCAACGTCTACACCGGCTGAAAAGACCTTCCCTTCTGCATTTAAGAGGATAAGTTTAGCGGTTTGCCCTTGGGCCCAGACAAATGCGTCGGCGATTTCCTCCATCATAGGAATAGTCAAAACATTAAGTGGCGGTTTGTTTAGGGTTATGGAAATCAATCCATCCACATTATTCACCTTGATAAAATCATAACTCATACGATACCCTCCTTTTCACATCTTTATCGTCATAGTATTAATCGTTGCTTATATTCCCACTCGCGTTTGCTCCAAAGAAGGTGTAGGAAATGCGAGCGCTTTAGTTAATACATAAGCCGTTTGGAGTGCCTCTGTAGGGCAAAGAGGAAAACATTCTTTGCAGTTCCAGCACTCCTGGGAAGCTATCTCAGGAATGAAGCATATCTCCCGAGTTTTGCCTTTGTCAACAAAGGCAATAGCGTTCTTCTTTTTGACCTCGGCACAGTATCTTACACATAGACCACAATGAATGCAAAATGAGGAATCTTTTTCAAAACGGTCTTTGTTTGCTCCATACTCTATAGCCAAATCCTGCAAATCAAAGGCATCCGGAGCATGAGCCAGCAATAGCTCCAAGATCATTTTGCGAATTCTAGCTAACTTCTCAGACCTGGTTCTGACGACCAAATCTTTGGCCACAGGGTAAAGGCAGGCAGCAACATAATTTGTCCAGCCGCGAACGTCTGCTTCTACTGTGCAAAAGCGGCAACCCCCATAAGGTTCTAATTTCTCATGGTGACAAAGTGTCGGAATCGATATTCCCGCTTGTTGTGCAGCCTGTAAAACGGTCATGCCTTCACTTGCCGTAACTTCTTTTCCGTCAATCTGTAAAATAATTTCACTCATTTTTCTATGCTCCCTCTAATGCGATCAGTTCCTTGCAGGAATGTGCCGGGCACCGCTTCTCCTTGATGTTCGCCTCAAATTCACCTCTAAAGTATTTTAACATGCTCAATATCGGGTTTTGAACGCTCCTGCCCAGCGAGCAAAGGGCCGCTGCGCCGAGTACCTCAGCTAAATCCTCCAAAAGCTCAATATCCCCTTCTCTTCCCTTGCCCTTAGTGATATTAGTCAGGATATTAAGCATCTGCCTGATGCCTTCACGACATGGAACGCATTTGCCGCACGATTCCCCAGAGAGGAAATCAATGAAGTACCTAGCGACCTCAACTAAACAGGTATCTTCATCCATTAGCAGCATATCCCCTGCCCCCATTGAAGCTCCCAGTTTTGACAGCACATCAAAATCCAGCGGGTTGTCGATGAGGCTCTCGGGAATAGTCCCTCCCATGGGTCCTCCAAAGTGAATCGCTTTAAGTTTCTTTCCGTTTGGAATTCCACCACCAAAGTCGTAGACAATTTCTCTGAGCGAGGTACCCAAAGGAACTTCTACTACAGCTGAATTACATACATGACCTGATAAGGATACGAGTTTTGTCCCCTTGCTCCGCTCTGTCCCGATACTGTTATACCATTCGGAGCCCTTAGCGATGATCTGAGGCACATTAGCCCAAGTTTCCACATTGTTCAGGTTACTCGGCCTATCCCAAATACCATTTACCGAAGTACGGATATATTTTGGTTTTGGCTCCGGTGCTTTTCCTTCTATTGACCTCATTAAGGCACTGGACTCGCCTGATACGAAGATCCCGACATCAAAATGCACCTCAACCTTAAAGTTGAAACCGGAGCCAAGGATATTTTCACCCAGCAGGCCGTACTCCTCCGCCTGGGCAAGGGCAATATCTAGATTCTTTCTTAGCTCCGGAGTATCATGCCGGGTGTAAATGAAGCCTTGATGTGAACCTATAGCATACGCACCGATGATCAAGCCTTCCAGCACGCTATGCGGATTTCCCTGAAAGAGAGCTCTATCCATAAACGCCCCAGGCTCCCCTTCATGAGCGTTCACAATAACATACTTCACTTCGTTGGGGGCATTACGGGTAGTCTCCCACTTCCTACCTGCAGGGAAGCCACCGCCGCCCCGTCCGCGCAAGTTGGCTTTCTGTACTTCTTCAAGGACTTGCACAGGGCTCATCTCAAGCAGAGCCTTGGCTAACGCAGAATAGCCGCCAATCGCCAGGTAGTCATCGATGCTCTTAGGATTAATCTTTGCGTTATTACCCATCAGAACCCGCATCTGGTTTTTATAGAAAGGTATTTCAGCCATCTGCGCTACTTTTTCACCAGTATGGGGGTCTGTATAAACCAAGCGGTTGATTACTTTTTTCTCAATAATAGTCTGGGAAATTATCTCCGGGACATCCTGCGGCTTAACCTCTAAATAGCAGATTTCTTCAGGATAAATAACAACAATCGGCCCTTTTTCACAAAAGCCATGGCAGCCGGTGGCTATTACATCCACTTTAGCTTCTAACGATTGTTTCCTGATTTCTTCTTTAAAGGCGTTAATAACTAGGCCGTTACCGAGGCCGAGACAGCTGAGTCCCGCACATATAGCGATACTAGGCTTATCGGGATCTTTTTTTGACAAGATGCCCTGCCTGAGTTCTTCCAATTCAGCAGCCGAATTTATCCTTGTCATAATCTTCCCTCAATCATATTTTTTTAACGCCTCTGCTATCTCGTTAGGCGATATCCTACTGTGAGTCTGATCATCAATTTTTAGCATTGGACCACAAGTGCAACAGCCTTGGCAGTTAACGGTCTCCAAACTAAACTTCTGATCCGCATCCGTTTCACCAGGTTTAATTCCAGTCAGGTCTTGCACCGAGTCGAGAACACTCTGCGCACCACGAATATGACAGGCGGTACCTGTACAAACGTGAATTTCATGACGTCCTTTGGGAGTCAAACTGAAGGTTTTATAATAGGTAGCTATGCGCAGTACTCGACTAAAGGGCACCCCTAATTTCTCACTGATCTTCGCTAATACTTCTCTGGGAAGCCAATGTTTCTCTTCCTGAATCTCCATCATGACTCGAATCAGTGAACCGGCTTGGCCCTGATATTTATCTAAAATCTGATCAATTGCATCATTATCCATAATCTCTCTGTCCTGACCTCCTTCTCTCCCCGAAATCGATGTTCGATGTTCGAAGTTCGAGTGATTGTAATCTTTCAGGCATTATATCTACAGGAAACACAGTTATTCCTTAGGCGAGAGCAAAGCGTTTTTGGCTTTCCTCGTACCTGACTAGTCCTTGACTTGATGAACTATTAAGGTGCCTTGATACCTCAGACGGGGTCAGGTCTAATACCTTAGAGATCTCTCCGGTTGTCTGGGGCCCGTCCCGCAAGAGTGAGATAATTTGGCTGATTGCCAATTTCTCCCCAATTGTTTCATCAAACAACGTTTTGAACTCGTCACTGGCGAAGAAATTATGATAGACCTCCTCCGATTGAATCGTTATTCGCATTCTCTCCCTTTCCACCAGTTTGATGTAAGGGACTAAGTTTGTAACTGCTTCAAGTTTGGACTTTAAGGTCTTCTTGTCTATTCCTTCGGCCTTGCCTAGAGGCCCTAACTCTTTCATCTTCTTGCCAAAGTCATTCATTACTTCGGCGAATAGGTTTCCTTCCCCGGAAGTCATTGTTTCCATCCTTAACCTTTCGGGGTTCAGCCCAATGTTCTCCATTATTTTCTTACACAGAAGTACCATGTTTAAGGCATGGTAATTACCATGGGTACTATAATTACAATCATTAAAACGGCAACCACCAATAAACACTCCATCATTTCCATTGGAGAAGGCCCTTAATACAAAGGACAGGTCGACTCTACCGGAACACATGACGCGAATAATCCTGCTTTCAGTTGAATATTGTAGTCTGGACACGCCAGCTAGGTCCGCAGACCCGTATGCTCACCAATGGCATACAAAACCTAATATTTTTGGTTTAAATTTAAGTCCTGTACTCACTCGTTCTCACCGCCTTACTTAGTAGTAATCCCGTCTTAAACCGCCGTGTCAATTTGGCTCATGATCTCTTCATCAGTAAAGTGTTTTAGTTGAATTGCTCCTGTTGGACACTTTGTGTTACAGAGACCATCTCCCTTACAAAGAACAGGATTAATCCTAGCCTTTCTGCCTTGTGGTGTCTCATAAAATTCTAGTGCACCATACGTACATGCGGTGATACATGCTCCACACGAAATACAGCTACTCTCCTTCACTTCGCAAACAGCTCCGGAGGCTACGACTGTATCATGGGAGAGCAGAGTTATGGCTCGCCCGGCAGCTCCATACGCCTGGCTGACAGATTCCGATATTAGTTTAGGATAGTGGGCTATTCCACAAAGATAAACCCCATCGACAGCAAACTCAACAGGCCTTAATTTGACATGGGCTTCTTTAAAGAAACCATCAAGATTGGTTGTTACCTTGAATAACCGGGTTGCTTCCTGACTTCCCTCTGATGGAATAACGGCGGCAGCTAAAGCGAGGGCATCAGCATCGATTTCCAGTTTCTTACCTAAAACAAGATCGGTCACGCTAACCCTTAAGACACTCCGTCCATCCTCATCCACAGCTGGTTCCACCGATGGTCCATCCTCCGGCTCATAGCGGATGAACCTGACATCCTTACTTGCCGCTTCCCTGTAATAATCCTCTTTTAAGCCATAGGTTCTGATATCCCTAAACAAAATATAGATGTCCATCTGAGGGTTTAGCTCTTTTAGTTTCAGGGCGTTCTTGATCGACTCACTACAACAGATCCGACTACAGTAGTTTCTGTCTTCATTTCTACATCCTACGCATTGGATCATCACCAAACTCTTAGAGTTGAGCAGCCCTTCATTTCCTTTGGCGATTTTCTCCTCCAACTCCAAGTTAGTCATTACCCTATCATCTTCGCCATAAAGGTATTCCGTGGGTTGATATACCTCAGCACCTGTCGCGAGAATGGTGGCGCCATGTTTTATCTCACTGACTCTTCCTTCATGTTTCACCTTGGTTACGAAATTCCCAACGTAACCCGTCGTACCTGTGATGGTAGCATCAGTATAGACATGGATTAAGTGGTGCTGATAAACCTTGCGGATGACCTCTTGCAAAGTCTCTTGAACATCAAGCCCTTCGAGGGTGTAATAGATTTTGCGTGCGATTCCCCCTAGGTCTTTATCCTTCTCCAGCAGGTAAACCTCATGCCCCTGATTGGCCACACTCAGTGCACTAGTCATCCCGGCCAGTCCGCCTCCAACCACTAAGGCCGTCTTGTTAACCTGCAGAGCAAATTCCTGCAAAGGCTCCAAATAGCACGCTCGAGCTACTGACATCCGGACTAGATCCTTGGCCTTTTGGGTAGCCTCTTCTTTTTCTTTGGCATGGACCCAAGAGCAATGTTCTCTAATATTAGCCATTTCCAAGTAGTATTGGTTAATTCCCGCTTCTCGTAGGGTGTCCCGGAACAACGGTTCAAGGGTCCTGGGAGAGCAGGCAGCGATCACTAAGCGATTGAGCCCTTTTTCCTTGGCCATGTCTGCAATTTCTTTGGCAGAATTAGTGGCACATGAAAATAGCTGTTCCTGAGCGTAGACTACATTGGGTAAGCTTAAAGCATATTCGACCGTGGAAGGAACATTTACTATCCTAGATATATTTGCCCCACAATGACAGACAAAGACGCCTACCTTAGGCTCCTCTTGGGAGACATCCCTTTCTGGCGGATATTGCCTTTCCCTGGACAGCTTCCCTCGCCTGAAGTCAAGCAGTTCACCACATTGGGAGCCAGCCCCGCTGGCAGAATAAACCGACTCTGGAATATCCAGAGGACCCTGAAAGGCTCCGCTTACAAAGATCCCAGGCCTACTGGCCTCCATAGGATTGGAAGAAATTGTTTTGCAAAAGCCGTGTGAATTGAGCTCGATGCCGAACTTATCTGCCAGATCCTCATAACCAGTAGGCGGATTCAAGCCGATGGATAAGACCACCAGATCGAATTCTTCCTCTTTTACTCCATCATCGAGAGTCGAATATCTGATCGTTACATTCTTGCTTTCCGGGATCTCTTTTCCTATCGATACGTAGCTTCTGATAAATCGAACCCCGGGGAGTTGCTCTGTTTTTTGGAAGTAGCGCTCTAAATCCTTGTTATAGGAACGAATATCGTTATGGAATATGGTGCACTCGGCCTCAGCGTCATGCTCTTTGGTCAGAATCACCTGTTTTTGGGCATATGAGCAACATACTGCAGAACAATAGCTGTTGCCACCTTCAGGGTTAACCTGTCTGGAACCGACACATTGAATCCAGGCAATTTTATGGGGATGCTTTTTGTCTGAAGCGCGCAGTATCTCCCCTTCGTAGGCCCCGGATGGACTTAATATTCGTTCATAATCAAGACTGGTTACCACGTTCTCAAACTTTCCGTAGCCATAGTCATTCCTCAACTTAGGATCAAAGGGCTCAAACCCAAGGGACAGAACTATCGCCCCTACATTTACTTCGACCTTCTCTGCCACTTGATTAAAATCTATGGCACCCGTCTTACAGACCGATTGGCAAATACCACATTTCTTTTCTTTAAGGTAAAGGCAGCTATCATCAATATAAGTGGACAGAGGTATCGCTTGAGTGAAGTAAATATGGATGGCTTTATTATCGGATATTTCCTGATTAAATTGATCAGGGTACTTGACCGGGCAGTATTCTACACAGACAGTACAACCCGTGCATTTGCTCTCGTCAACATATTTGGGCCTTTTCTTCAAGGTTACCTTGAAGTTACCAGCTTCCCCTTCTACATTGTCAACTTCAGTATAAGTCAGGACCTCAATATTCGGCTGCCGGTCGACCTCGACCAGTTTGGGGTTGATTATTCAACTTGAGCAGTCATTGGTTGGAAAGGTTTTGTCAAGTTGGGCCATATGGCCGCCGATACTCGGCGCTTTGTCAACTAGGTAAACCTTATAACCGGCAGTGGCCAGATCAAGAGAGGCTTGAATACCGCTGATCCCTCCACCAACAACCATAACGTCTCCAAAATTCTTGTCTCCAGCACTATTACAAAGTAGTTGAATCTGTTCTTTTAGCAATAGTTCATTTTCCACTTTATATCACCTCCGTAGTTTTTATGTACCCGTACTGTTCGGGTTCGGCCGGGCTGCCGACTTAATAGCTTCTTTTAGTTTAGGAAAGATAAAAACAAATCCCGGCCTAATGGTGGTTAGTGCATAATATTAATATCTGGGTAACTTAACTTGATCGTAATAATATTCGACTACGCCAATTTCCTTCATGCGGTCATTTATATATCTCCAGCGTTCCCTTAAACGACCAGTAAACTGCTTTTCACAAGGATATTCATTACATTGAAAACAATAATCAACGCTTTTCTCTTTATGGCAGGTTTTAGCGGAACAAGTCGTTAGCGGACATTGCACATTTTCACCTCTGCACCCACTACACGAGCCATTGGAAAAAGAGGTCAGGATTTCTGCGAACTGAGTGTACCCCTTAAAAATAGGGTTTCTTTCTGTTTTCATTTTTGCAACTGGCTTATAATTCCCGAGTAGGTAAGCAAGCCTTGAACTTAATTGTTTGATTTCCCCGTTTTCATAATCGGCGCATCTCTCACAATCAAGACCACACAGAGAAAGATGTTTTAATACATCATCATAATCCACTTTCTGACACCTCCTCGCTCCGTCTCGTAAGGCATATGAACTGAGGTCCTGATGCCAATCGCTTCTTGCATGTCTTCTTCCTCTTCTAAATAACCTCCTGGATGATCTCCGTAATGTCCTTAATCTGAATGACATCATCATAGCTCATGACTAACCTGCTATCCTCGAAATTGGTTATGCAATACGGGCAGGAAGTAACCAGAACCTCAGCCCCAACCCCAACAGCTTGATCTAATCTGAGGTTGGCGAATCTGTCGGACTTTTGAGTTTCCATCCAAATCCTGCCTCCTCCCATTCCACAACACATACTTTCTTCCCGCGACTCAGCCATCTCGTTCAGGACCAAACCCGGTATTTTCTGTAAGATTCCACGCGGTTCGTCATATATGCCATTATGTCGACCCAGGTAACATGGGTCATGATACGTAACTTTTTTCTCATACTCCTTATTAATTTGAAGCCTGCCGTCATTTATCAGCTCAAATAAATACTGGGAAATATGAACAATCTCAAACTTCACGTTGAATTCAGGATACTCATTCTTAAAGGTGTGGTAGCAATGGGGGGAAGAAACAAGGATTCTCTTTACCCCGTTATCGATAAACGTTTTGATGTTTTCCCTGGCTAAGCGTTTGAATTCTGCCTCATTGCCTGTCTTGCGGATGCTTTCTCCACAGCAATTCTCCTTAGTACCTAGTATCCCAAAATCCACTCCTGCCTTATTAAGGATATTGACTGTGGCTCGAGCTACTTTCTTTAATCTAGAGTCATAGCTAAGGTAGCAGCCTGGAAAATATAAGACTTCCATTCCTTCTGTGAATGGTTTTACTGAGAGACCCTCTGCCCAGTCTGCCCTCTTGGATCGTGCTTCACCAAAGGGGTTACCTTCTGAATAAAGGCCTGCGCTTGCAGCGCGGACAGGCTTGACAGCCTCAGGAAAAACACCATATCCCGTAGCGAACCTACGCAGGCCGATCATGTCATTGATCTGCTTTACGTCTCTGGGGCATCTCTGATGGCACTTGCCGCAGGTTGTGCAGCGCCAGATCTCTTCATTTTCTATCTCAGTCAAACCGAAGGTTGCCTCTCGGATTAACTTGCGCATACTGAAAGTTCTTACCCTATTCCAGGGACAGACAGTATCGCATTTTCCGCATTGATAGCAGAATTTGACGGCTTCTGCGCCGCTCTCTTTAATTTCATCGATGGCCTCTTTGAAGGGGGCTACAATCTCCACGATTTTTAATCCTCTTCTTTCAAATTAATGTTTTAGCCCTTCTGTGACATCCGGGCCATGGTATCTGCAAGCTTCTGGAATCCATATTTGTCTACCAAGGCATTCAAGCCTATCTCCATATCACCCAGCTTGACGTCTTCTTCGGCTTCCTCTTCCCTTTCCTCGTAAGTTAGGGCTTTAGCCAGGCACCACTTAACACACAAGGGCTCTTCTTCATCTTCACACATATCGCATTTCAGAGGCAGTCCGGAATCGGGTTCTTTGAAAATATCTCGGGATGGGCAGGAAGCTCTACAGAAGTCACACTCCTTATATTCCTTGCCGTCTATCACATATTTGTCTCTGCCCATACATTCGGCTGTAGCATATTCACCCGCGTAAACAGGGAGATAGATATCTTTTAAAGGATCACGAATCATTCGAATACGAGACCTCGCCGGATTATTGCTGCTATATTTTGGGGTAGCGTGAAAGGATGAGCAAATCACCTCACAGGCCCGACAACCATTGCACTTATCTACATCGATCTTGATTACCTTGACTTTCTTCTTAATTTTACTCATTTGTCATAATACCTCTTTGTTCAAAGTCTTCGCTCACGTAATCCATCGACAATTCATGTAAAGACTCTTTCGTTGGAATACCTTTAAGGTTCCAGCCCTTAAATTTGTAATATTCATCTAAGAGGGTAGCTTCAAGATCAGGAAAACGTTTCTTCCAATGGTCCTCTGGGGGACGTTCGTCTTCTCTTGTTAAGCCTCTTCGTACATTAAAGGCTCTAATTAAAGTTCGGTTCCTCTTAGCAGCTTGTACTAGCTCTGCTTCATTCATTTCAAACCCAGTCGCTGCTGAAATGACATTGGCATAATTGTGCAGATGATACGCAGGCTTCAGGGGGAACGATGACAAACCAGCGCAAATCCCGGTGGCGTCATCAATGTAGTGCATCTGCTCCATCCAGTCAACGATTTCACAAGAAGCTTCAACAGTTGGGTAATATGGATTGGAGTGTTCTCCGCGGTGTTCCCAGTCTAGGAAATATTTCTTAAATTTTTCAGCAGGAACATGGAACCAATCCGAGATAAACTCTTCTTTCTGCTCTTTCGTATCAAAAGGCGCCTGGGGGAACTGCCCTTCAATTTGGGTAATGTTTATCTTCTCCCCAGTAGAATACATAAGGAAATAGACGGGATTCAACATTCCTAACTTGAGTGGCAGCTGCTCATGTTTCTTAATGTTGTTATGCGCATATTCTTCTGCGCCTTTACCAATCTTTTTGGCAGCCCAATAGGTCCCTTCGGCTAAAATATCGCCGATCCCTTCGCGCCGAACAATTCTCTCCAGTAACCAGAAAAATCGTTCCTCATTATCGGACGGGAATCCCGGCATATCCTCATCCGTCAAAATGCCAGCTTCATAAAGCTCAAGGGCGAAGGCAATCGTTTGCGGGGTTGTGAATCCGTCCACCCCATAGGCCTGAGCTTTAGAGTTGATTCTAAAACCAAAATCCAGGTCTGTCATGGATGCCATGGTATAGGTAAGTTTCGAGTAACATTTCATCATGTATTTGGGGATTCCTGGGTAGGCGACTGATGCCCCGCAGGACATCGGACAGTTATAGCAACTTAAGAACCGCTCCCGCACACTTTCTTGTTTCTCTGTCCACTGCTTTTCGATGTCTTCAGTCCAGAAATCTCTCCTCCGTGTTCGGGCGTTTCCCCACATGAAACTCTCGGTGTGCCACTTCTCATCATGGATTTTCATTTCCTGCGGTGAACCAAGCCCAGCTAAAATAGGGGGTACCATGCCCAGTGGATTTTCCGCTCGGACTTGAATATAGTTTAGAACATCGTTGCAATGCCCCAGAAATTCAGCTGGTCTAGCAATATTGACGTCTTTTGTACCACGGACGACTATCGCCTTTAAGCGTTTGCTTCCCATAACGCCGCCAACTCCTAAGCGGCTGCAACTGGACCTGCCCTGCTCGATGGAAGCATAAAAGACCTTATTTTCACCGGCTAAGCCGATAGAAGCTACCTGAGCGTTGGGTTCCTTCAATTCTTTTCGAATAAGGTCTGCAGTTTCATTCGTGCCCATCCCCGCGAGATGACTGGCATCACGTATTTCTACTTTGTCATTGTTTATCCACAGATAAACCAGATCGGGGGACTGCCCGCGAATGATCACCTTGTCATAACCGGCATGTTTCAATTCTGGTGCAAAAAATCCCCCCATCATTGAAAATGCCATTAAATTAGTCTGTGGAGAAATGGTAGAAACAATGGTGCGATTAGCACCGGGAGCAGGGGTCCCGGTTAAAAGACCAGCGCTAAATATCAGGAGATTTTCAGGAGAAAAGGGTTCAACTTCAGGGGGAACCCTATCCCATAATATCTTAGCGTTGGTACCTAGCCCGCCAAGATGAAGTTCGGCTAATTTCGGGTCAGTTTCTACCCTCTCAATGTTTCCTCGGGATAAATCAATTTCTAGATTATACCCTGTCTCTGCGTATCTCATTTTTCAACCCCTCTAGGTATGTTTTTACCATAAATAATCGCTCATAAATCCATAACAAACCTTCATGCTTGTTAAGCAAGAAGTGTTTCAGCTTAACTCTGGCCCTTTAGAAAACTTGGCTAGCGCTAAACCTTTAGGCCCCAGCGGTCGCCATAGGTTGCACAGCCTAGATTTACTTCTCTAGGAGAGGTGCCATAACTGCTTCAAAGAATTCCGTGGTATATGGCTTACATTCCACCTGCAACTGACGATACTTAATAAAGTCAATCGTGTCTTTACCGGTTGCTTTCTTGTTGTTGAAAGCGTTGAAGCCCATATATGCCTCGCTCTGCATGTTGGCGACCAGCCAGTGACGGTTCAGTAGTTTGGCTTGATCCCAGAAGAATTTCTTCTTAGCGCGAACACCATCAATGGACATCATCAGACAGTTAGGGAACAAGTTGGTAAATACATAGATGATCTTATCAATTTCTTTATCCAACTGGGTAAAGTCTGTAGTGGCTTCACTGATGATTTTTTTAGCCTCTGCAGCTGCTTCTCCTGTTTTAAAGTCCCCGTAAACGATCTCTCCGTCTTCAACATAATTTTCGGTTTTAATCAGCGGGTTGCGAATGAATTTGCCGTCGAGTTTCAAGACGGGAATGGCTTTGCTGATCATGCCCATCCGATGTACTTTATAAGCGCTCCACATTTCACAGGAAACGCAGTTCCACATGGCCTGCTCCATGGTTAAAAATTCAGGCAGGAAGTCAGTGGCACCACCAACTGGAGCAGATCCGTGTTTCGGGCCTGCCTGCCCAAAAATAGCCATATCGGAAGAGATCGTGAGGTCGCAAGCCAGACCAATCTCCTGTCCGCCAGCAACCCTCATACCGTTTACTCTGCAGATAACTGGCTTTTTGCAATTTAAGAGACCATCGACCATCGCGTTGAAGAGATCCATATAAGAACCGTACTCTGTACCATTCATGCTATAATACTCGGAATATTCCTTAGTGTTGCCGCCTGTACAAAATGCCTTGTCTCCTACAGCGGTAAAGACAACAGCGACAACGGAGCGATCAGCCGATGCTTTTTGCATTCCGGCAATAACTCCTTTAACCATTTCTGTGGTGTAGGAATTAAATTGTGAGGGGTTGTTCAGAGTTACCCATGCTGAATAAAGGCTCGGCACAATGTTTCCTTTGGGGTCCACAATGGGCTTTTTCTCATAAATTACACAAGGTGCTTCCGTGCCAAAGTGCTCATTGCCAAATAAATCATGATTTTTGGTATCCGATTGACGGGGCCATCTGTTCAAACTATTTAAGTCCATTAATTACCCTCCTAAATATTGGTCATATTTATCTTCTCAACTTCTAACAACCATTCTTCGAATTAAGAATCAACTAAAACTAAAACTATATCTTTTCTTCCACACCTCCTCTTCAAACAAATAGTATTAGGTATAAGTAGGTAGCTTTCACGGGCTTATAAAAGTGCGTGTCTTCTTCCTCCTTTTGAAATATAAGTAAACTTGAATTATCTTTATGCAAATGTCATGCCATTACACAAACTGTTCCACCCATTATAAAATTGATCAGCTAAAATTGACCGCTTAACTGTTGAAACTTAATTGTCAACGGTTTAATATCCACTGATTTCTCTTAATATTTAATATATTAAGAAAGTGAGAAATCGAAAAACCACTGCAGTTATGCAGTGGTTTTTCGATTCTGTACAAAAAGTCACTTGAATCACAGCTTGTACCGAGTCATATGTGCATCGCAATGATGCACATATGACTCGGTAAATACTCAATTCCAAGAGTATTTACTTTCAATGATTAATACTCCAGGGACAAGGGTTCGAACTTTAAAGCGTAAATTGTTGCTATATAGCGTTTATTATCTAATTTCTTACTAATTTATCTTCAAGGGTCGTAGTGAATGATGTGGTATAATACTTGCATATAAGAACTGTTAACAGAATATTTTAAAAAGTATATTTTATAGATTTTCGTATATACTTTTTTCTCCAGTTCTTAGTGGAATACCTGCAAAGCAGTCGTTGTTGCTTATACCACCAAAATTCTTTTTCGGATATGCTAAGAAATGAGGGATCCGCTTGAAACATCGTGTCCTATTGGTCGATGACGATGACTCCGCACGTCAAGAACTGGGCTATTTACTCCAGCCTTTTGAGGATGTTCAGATTGTTGGGGAAGCCTCAAATGCATTAGAAGCCCTAGAGTTAATTGATAATCTGGATTATTCCCTAATTTTTTTAGACATTCTTATGCCTGGCTTAAACGGGATTGACCTAGCCCACCTATTGAGAGAAAAATCGGATTCACTCACAATTATCTTCACCACAGTTCATGAAGAGTATGCGTTTGTCTTTGCTTTAAATGGTTTAGACTATCTTCTTAAACCTATTCACCCTAAACGCCTGGAAGAAAGCCTCATGAAAGTGCGTCAAATGATAGGCAAACCAGCTGGACCGAAGAGTAAGCCGCTACCTGCTAAAAGTGATGTTATAACACCTCCCATTAAACCTTTGGAAGTTGTACCTGTTGAACTAAGAGGCAAAATAATTCTCTTACACCAGAACGACATTATCTTTATCTATACCGATAAAGACAAGGTCTTCATTAAAACCCAAAAGGACTCTTACTTAACCCGTTTCACCTTACGGGAGTTGGAAGAACGTTTAAACTCCGCCCTTTTTTTTCGTTCCCATCGTTGTTATTTAGTAAACACACAGCACATGAGGGAACTTTTCCCCTATTTTAATGGAACTTACACTATAGTAGTCGATGACCATGAACGTAGCGAAATCCCTGTGAGCCGGCCCAAATCCCGTATACTCAAAGAGATGTTAGGTCTTTAGGGTCGTATGGGTATTGAGTGACCATCAAGTGTGCCCAATTATCACTGGAAGCTGGCTACATCACGCTAAGTTTTAGTAATTCGAGAGTGAACTCGTTCAGTTATCCAACCATCCATTTACCAGCGAAATTGACCAATCTTCCCTCGCCAGATAATTGATGAATAGGAGGGCTAGAGCTTTATGGGCGTATTTAAAATATCTAACCCCTGTCCAGTTCAACTTAACCCAGACCAGCCCATTTCTGAAATAATCGATCTCTTAATCGCTAATAAACTCTGTTTTGCACCTGTTATAAAAGACCAGGTATTGCTCGGCATTCTGAGTCTGGCAACTGCCCTAAAATGGACAAGGTCCAATGAGCCCCTCAAAAATCAGGGTAAAGTCAAAGATGCCATGCAAACAAAAATCGGCCCTTATCAGGGAGGTTTAGATGGAAAAGAAGGGTTTCCAGAGGGCAATTGTGCGTTCTCTAGAGAAGATTCTCAGGGTAACTCGGATGGCTTAATCACTTTTAAGGAAGCATTTACTAATCTTACTCAAAAGATGACGACTCAAAATGAGTTTAACCAAGCCATTCTGGAAAGCGCACCTGTTGGTATCATTGCTCTCAACGCCCTCGGTGAAATCATATTTATGAACAAGGAAGCCTACCGTTTACTTAGTGTGGATAGTAATATCATCGGGAAACCGATGAAACTAGTTTTTCCTGTCAGTGGACTTACCAATATCATTGAGACGGGTCTTACAGAATTTGGCCAAAAATTAGTGGTTAACGGTCGCACTATTATATCCAACCGCTCCCCCATTATTTTGAATGACAATATTTGTGGTGCGGTGGCAATTTTTCAAGATATCACCGAATTAGAGAATATCTCCTCCCAACTCGCTTCGGTAAAGCAACTTAACCTCGAACTGGATGCGATTATCGAATCCTCTTTCGACGGCGTTATGATAACCAACCAAGAAGGAGTAGGCATCAGAATCAACCAAGCCTTAGCCCGATTAACCGGATTAGATGCCACGAACTTTGAAGGAAAACTAATCGATGATTTATTTGTTAAAGGCATTTTTGAGTATGAATCTATTACCATCAAGGCTTTACGAGAAGGACGAACTATTACAAATGTCCAGAAAGTTAGCACCACAGGCAAAGAGGTGCTCGTTACTGGTAATCCGATTTTCGATATAGAAGGTAAGGTTCATAGAGTAGTCACTAATGTCCGTGATATTTCCGAACTCCAAAACCTGAAGGAAAAATTAAAAGAGTCTGAGATGTTGGCAACTCGCTATCAAACAGAACTTTCACAATTGATTCCGGAGCGACTTGAAAAGGACAAAATTATTGTACAAAGTCCTAGTATGTTGAAACTATATAATCTCGCCATGCGAGCGGCCCGGACGGATGTCACCGTTCTGCTTCTCGGTGAATCCGGTGTCGGAAAAGAAGTCTTTTCCAGAGTGATCCACAGCACAAGCAACCGTGCAACTACAGGAAGATTAATCCAGATAAACTGTGGAGCTATTCCGGAAAATCTTTTAGAATCCGAGCTATTCGGATATGAACCTGGTGCTTTTACTGGGGCCAGTCCAAAAGGGAAACCAGGGATTTTTGAAATCGCTACCCACGGGACACTACTTCTAGATGAAATAGGAGATCTACCTAAAAATCTCCAGGTAAAACTGTTACGTGTTCTTCAGGAACAGGAAGTTTATCGAATAGGGAGTACTAATCCGATTAGACTTGATGCTCGCATTATTGCTGCTACCAATCTAAATATTTGGGAACGAGTAAAAGAGGGTTCCTTTAGAGAAGACCTATTTTATCGTTTGAACGTTTTACCTATTGAAATCCCCCCCTTAAGGGAACGCAAAGAAGATATTTTGCCTCTAGGCATGCACTTCATTAAACTTTACAACGAAAAATATAAAGTATCAAAGCGGCTGGACCCCAAAGCCATACCCATTCTGGAATCGTACAATTGGCCTGGCAATGTAAGAGAACTTCAAAATGTACTCGAAAGATTAATGGTCGTTACCGATGAAGAATTAATTCAATCCTTACAGGTTCAGTATCAATTAACCAAGTTTAAACCAAAGTTTAATTCTCCGATAACCGTAAATGAACTTATACCAATTCATGAAGCTAGAGATATATTGGAAAAAGAACTGATTTGTATGGCCTTAGATTGTTACCCTTCCATCAGAAAAGCTGCTGACGTTTTGGGACTTGATCACTCAAATATTGTACGTAAGGTTGCTAAATACGGGATAAAGAGATAATTAGATCCTAAGGCATTCTGCAACGAAACTAGTGCGTTTGACCATGACCCGGTGTTATAAGACTCCATATTGGTGCGGTAGGACTCCATATTTGAGGTTCTACCGCACCAATCTTATTTTTCCCATCGTTGTCTTAAAAAGTATATCTTCTGTTTACTACTTAAATATAACCGTTCAAGTTTATATAATGATAATTAATAGAAAATTTTAAAGATTCAGAAATAAATGGTCCTACTATTGCATTAAGAATTTGTAGTTATTTGAAATTCTCTTTTTTAAGATTGTTAAACCTAAAGGAACCTTTTTTCAAAGGGAAGGGGGGAAAGACTATCGTATCGGAGTATCGATGTTCAGCTTTGGCTGAACCACTTCACTTTGAAAGGAATGTTTTTCAACTATGCAAATAAAGAAATCAGAAGAAACAGCAAAGTTTAATGCAGCTAACTTATTTGTTGACCGTCATGTGCGCCAAGGTCGCGGAGACAGAGTAGCTCTTTATTATCAAGACCAACAAATCACTTACGGAAAGGTTTTTGAAAAGGTCAACCAGATCGGTAATGCTTTGAAAGACTTGGGCGTGAACATGGAAGACCGTGTTATGTTATTACTTTTAGATTGTCCAGAGTTTATTTACAGTTTCTTCGGGGCAATGAAAATTGGGGCAGTGCCGATACCTGTCAATACTCTACTAAAACCAGCAGACTACGAGTACCTGCTGAATGACAGCAGGGCTAAAGTGATCGTGGTCAGCGACGAATTGCTGAGCAACATTTCAACAGCTAAATTAAAATACTTGAAACACATCATCGTTGTAGGCAATCCAAACGAACCATTTATCAATTTTAATACTTTAATTAACGATAAATCTACAGAATTAGAAACTGCCGACACCGGCAAAGATGATCCAGCGTTTTGGCTCTACAGTTCGGGTACCACCGGTTCCCCCAAAGGCGCAGTACACCTCCACCATGATATGGCTTTTTGCGCAGAGCATTTTGCCAAAAATCTTTTTAATATTACTGAAAATGACCGAACCTTCTCCGTGGGCAGGTTGTTCTTCGCCTATGGTTTAGGTAATAGTATGTTTTACCCCTTTTATGTAGGTGCTTCCGCCATACTCTCTCCAGACCGCCCTACTCCAGTTCATCTCCTCCAGATCATAGACCAGTATAAACCTACGCTATACTTTGGGGTTCCTACCTCGTATACTGCCATACTACAGTTGGAAGAGGATACAGATAATTATGATTTAAGCAGCATCAAGCATTACTTTTCTTCTGGAGAAGCCCTACCCTCGGTGATCTTCGAGCGCTGGTTGGAAAAATTCAAGGTTGAGCTGTTAGATGCCATTGGTTCGACGGAGGTTCTGCACATCTTTATCTGCAATATGCCCGGTCAAGTTAAAGCAGGAAGTACCGGTAAGCTTGTTCCTGGCTTTGAGGCAAAGCTTGTTGACGAGGATGACTTGATCGTACCAGAAGGTGAAGTTGGAACTCTAATGATCAAAGGGGATTGTACAGCCGCCTATTATTGGAATAAACATGAAAAGAGCAAAAAGACCTTCAAGGGGGAGTGGGTTAATACTGGGGACAGATATTATCAAGACAAAGATGGATTCTTTTGGTATGTTGGACGAGACGATGACATGTTGAAATCCGGTGGGATCTGGGTTTCCCCCATCGAAGTGGAACATGCTTTAATGGTACACCCAGCAGTACTGGAAACAGCTGCCATTGGTAGCAGCGACGTAGATGGATTAATTAGGCCCAAGGCCTTTGTTGTGCTGAATAAGGGTTATGAACCCAGCCCAGAGTTAGCAAATGAATTAACCCAATTTGTCAAGAACAGCATTGCCCCTTATAAATTCCCGCGCTGGATCCAGTTTGCTACCGAACTACCCAGAACCGCTTCAGGAAAAATCCAGCGGTTTAAGCTACGGGAATTAGACAACTCTAATCATTCAGTATCAATGTAACTATTTTGCTGATATTACCTGCAAAGGGTGTAGAAAATGTTAAGATAAAGGGAGGTTTACAAATGAAAGAAGCACAAGGTAGTGCTTATGAATGGTTAGATAATATGAAATATAGCAGTTTTCATACACTAATAATTGTGTTACTCTGTTTAGTTTTAATTTTTGACGGGTATGATTCTCAGATAGTAGCCTATATCATGCCTTTGGCATCAAAGGAATGGGGCCTTACACCAGTAATGACAGGCTCCTTAGCCTCTTGGGGCTTCGTGGGTTTAATGTTTGGAACTGCCTTCTTTGGCTTTTTGTCTGATCGAATTGGCCGAAAAAAGGGTCTTGTGCTTGCAATTGCCTTCTTTACAATCTTTAGTGGATCAGCTTTTTTTGCTCCAAATTATAGTGCATTTGTTGCTCTACGAGTCTTGGCTGGACTAGGGATGGGCGGTGCCATGCCGATTTGTATTACTATGATTTCAGAATATTCACCTGCCAGAATCCGCGGCAAAGCAGTTACGGCCATGTATGGAGGTTTTACAACAGGATGGATATTGGCTGCCTTAGCGGCAATCGGGGTCATCCCATCTTTTGGTTGGCGCCCTGTGTTTCTGATGGGTGCCATTCCTATACTAATGATCCCATTACTGATGAAGTATATGCCTGAATCAGTCCGTTTTCTCGCCAGCAAAGGACGTCATGAGGAAGCTATTAAAGAAATACGCAAAATAGAAAAACTTACTGGTCAAAAGCCTATTGATTGGAAACCCGAACATTTTGCTATTACTGAAGTAAAATACACAGGCACCATCAAAGATCTTTTTACACCAGGTTTAATAAGAATGACAATTTTGATCTCTGGAACTTACTTTTTCAATCTCATAGTTGTCTATGGGTTGGCCAGTTGGCTTCCTACCCTTCTCGTTCAACGTGGTTTTTCCCTTGTCAAAAGCTATAACTATGGAATGGTTCAAGCTATCGCAGCTTCGGTTGGCGCATTTTTTATTGGTACTTTGTTAGATATATTTGGTCGTAAAAGAACCCTTATTGCAGGTTATTTAATAGGCGCAGTTTCTCTAGTGTTGTTTGGATTTGCTACCAGTGGTCCAGTTTTGATGGCTGCTGGGGCCGCGGCCGGATTTTTCATAATCGGCACGCAAACAACCCTGCACGTTGTTAATGGAGAAACTTATCCAACTCATATTCGTTCAACTGGAGTAGGCTTCACTTATACGATTGGTCGTATCGGTTCCTTTGCTGCTCCC